>NZ_JBWKME010000163.1:0-23822 GCF_056431085.1 Mesorhizobium waitakense
TCGGTCATCGTGCGCGGCGACGAGACCGTGCTCATCCAGGCGACCGCGATCGAGGAACTGGTCGACACGACAGGCGCCGGCGACCTCTATGCCGCCGGTTTCCTGCACGGCTACACACAAGGCCGCGACCTCAAGGCCTGCGGCGATCTTGGCTCGCTGGCGGCCGGATTGGTGATCCAGCAGATCGGCCCACGCCCGCGCCAGAACCTGCGCCGCGAGGCTGAGCAGGCCGGGTTGCTGTAGGGCTGAAAGCTTGTACCGCAAGTAGCCGGGTCGAACTCCGGCCCTTCGCAGGCTCAGGGCGTTCGAGGCTCGAAAAGCCAAGCATTTGGCTTTTCGTCCGCGACGCGGACCGCCTCTCACCGTCGCGCGGTTGTCATACATCCCTCCTACACGCAATCGAGGCTACCTGGGCTGACATTTCGGTACGCCTGCAGTCAGTTGGGGTGTCATAAAATGCAAGACAGCATGCTGTCGGGCCGCTGCATCTGTTGCCGCCGTGAACTCCGCTCTCCACTCTAGCCGTTCAACAATCGGCCGCAGCTGTGGGAAGAGCGCCCGGCCCAAGAGACAGATGCATGAACAGATTTCAAATCCAGGCAAGCGGCATCAAGCAGGACGACTTCGCGGAGATGGTCGCGGAGGACGTCGAACGTGCGCTTGCCCACTATGACGAGGCCATCAACAGACCCACCATGGTCTCGGTCGGCAAGATCGCCGGCAGCATAGCTTCCGCTGTCACCTTGCTGTCGCCGAAGCATCAGCGTGCCATCGACGCCATCCATGCCGACCTTCCCAGCCTTGCATCGAAATTCGTACGCGCGCTGGCTACGGAAGCCGCGCGCCGCAGCGAGGCGGGCACTGGCGGCGCGACGGGGCTGCCGCCGGCATCCCCCGTGGATATCGATGGATCCGTTTCCTCAGCGCCGCGAGCCGACGACCTCGAATCGATGCTGATCGAGGACTGGGCCGGGCGCGTCGCCGGATCGACTTATCTGGAAGAGAACATGCGCATCGCCCGCTCGACCCTGCATCGCTGGCAAAGGCGGGGTGAGGTCATCGCCCTGCGCAAGGGCGGCCGCAAACATGTCTTCCCGCTGGCGCAGTTCGTCGACGGCAGGCCCGTCGCGGGCATCCATGACGTGCTGTCCCTGATCAGCAATCCCAGGCTGGCCTGGCTGTGGCTGATACGCCCCTCGGCACAGCTCGACGGCCGCATTCCGATCGACCTGCTGCGGCAGGATCTGATCGAGGAGGTCGTCGACGCCGCACGCGTGTTCGCTCCGGGTTGACCGCTTCGGTGCACGCCCTTGATAGACGTGTCTAGGCAATCTTGCGGATTGAGGGACAATGCGCGGACGACGGCTGTTGCGGCGCCATTTCCGTGGCGGTGACCAACCGGTTGCGGCCACTCTTTTTTCCGATGTACATCAGCCGGTCGGCGAGCGCGACCAGTGCTTCGGAATCGGCGGCTTCCGCCGGATACATGGCCACCCCGACGGTGCAGCCGACCTGAATGGCGCCATTCGGCGTGGGAACCTTGATCTGCAACCTTTCCAGGATGCGTTCGGCAACGCGCACGGCCTTCTGCTGCGCCAGATCGGCGGCGCCCGAAAACAGGAAGGCGAACTCGTCGCCGCCGAGCCGAGCGACGAAATCGGCACTGCGCAGGATCGAGCGAAGCTGGCTCGATACGCGCTGCAGCAGCGCATCGCCGGCCTCATGGCCGAGTGTGTCATTGACTTCCTTGAAGCGGTCGAGGTCGATGAACAGAAGACCGGCGGCCTCACCGGTGGCGCCGCAGCGCGCGACCACCGACTTGAGTTCGTTGTGGAACGCACGCCGGTTCGGCAGGTCCGTCAACAGATCGTGGTTGGCCGAATGGTCGCTCTGCTGCTTGGCCAGTTCGATCTCGCGCTTTTGCGCGGATAGCTCCTCGTTGGCGGTCTTGAGATCCAGCAGCAGCTGGGAATTGAGGTCCTCGACAACCTTGCGGTCGCTGATGTCGACGACGAAACCTTCAAGGAATTCGAGTTCGCCGGCGTCATCCCAGACACCGCCGCCGATCTCGCGGACCCAGAGCGGCTCGCCCACCCTCGGCACGATGCGGTAGTCGACGTTCCAGTTGCAGCGCGCTTCGAGCGCGGCGTCGACGGCGGCATAGACCGAGGCGAGGTCGTCCGGGTGGATGGCCGAGACGTAGTCGCGCACGGCGTTGTGCACGAAATCCGTAGGCGGATAGCCGCTGACGGTGAGAACGCCGTCGCTGATGTAGAGCATGGTGTAGGACGCATCGTTGCGGCAGCGGTAGAGATAGCCGTCCATACGGCCGGTGATGCTGAGCAGCGCGTCCAGGCGCTCGTCGTGATAGGCTCCCTGGCCGACCACGGATGCGGGAATCGTATCGTGCTTCACGGCTGCAAATCCATGATTGTCACCACCCCGGTCTGTCCAAGATGCCGCTCTGGCACATCGACGACAGCGCTCTGGTATAACAACCGGATATTATCAATATCTTATGGATGGCGACGATTTCCCGCAAATTCGGCTTGAATCGCGGGATTCCAGCTATTGCAGCCATTCAGGCGGAGTGGCCCGGGCTACCCGGGCCGCGGCCTTGCCTCACTCGAAAGGCGTTCGCGGGGCTTTCGTCCGCTGCTCAAGCCCCCGCCGTATACGCCGCGATCGCCGCCATGTTGACGATGTCTGAATCCTTGGCATTCAGCGAGACGATCTGAACCGGCTTGTTCAGCCCGACCAGCAGCGGGCCGATGACGGTGGAGCCGCCGAGTTCCTGCAGCATCTTGGTCGAGATCGATGCCGAGTGGAAGGCCGGCATGATCAGCACGTTGGCCGGGCCGGTGAGGCGGATGAACGGATACTGCGCCATGGCGCGGGAATTGAGCGCGACGTCGGCGGCCATTTCGCCGTCATATTCGAAATCGACACGCCGCTTGTCGAGGATGCGCACCGCTTCCTGGACGCGCTCGGAGCGTTCGCCCTGCGGATGGCCGAAGGTCGAATAGGCGAGCATGGCGAGCCTCGGCTCGTAGCCCATGCGGCGGGCAAAGCCTGCCGCCTCCTCGGCGATGTCGGCGATCTGCTCGGCGTTCGGCATGTCGTGCACGGCGGTGTCGGCGACCAGCACGGTCCTGCCCCGCGCCAACACGATCGAGACGCCGATGACGCGGTGGCCGGGCTTGGCGTCGATGACGCGGCGGATATCGTCGAGTGCCGTCGAATAGTTGCGGGTTACACCCGTGACGATGCCGTCGGCATCGCCCAGCGCCACCATGCAGGCGGCGAAGTGATTGCGGTCGTTGTTGATCAGGCGCTGGCAGTCGCGAAACAGGAAGCCTTTGCGCTGCATGCGCTCGTAGAGATAGTCGGTGTAGATGCCGTTGCGGCGCGACAGCCGGGCATTGATGATCTCGATGCCCTGCTTGTTGAGGTCGATGCCGGCGTGCTTGGCGTTTTCCTTGATGACGTCGTCGCGGCCGAGCAGGATGGCGGTGCCGAGCCGCTGGTTCACGTAGGAGACGGCGGCGCGCATCACCTGCTCCTCCTCGCCCTCGGCGAAGACGATGCGCTTGGGCTGGCGGCGCACGCGGTCGTAAATGCGCTGCAAGGTCGAGGCGATCGGGTCGCGGCGGGCGGACAGTTCCTGCGCGTAGCGGTCGAGATCGAGGATCGGCTTGCGGGCGACGCCGGAATCCATCGCCGCCTTGGCGACCGCGATCGGGATGGCCGAGATCAGGCGCGGGTCGAACGGCACCGGGATGATGTAGTTGGGGCCGAATTTCGGCCGGTTGCCCTGATAGGCGGCAGCGACGTCGTCGGGCACGTCCTGGCGCGCCAGCGCCGCCAGCGCCTGGGCGGCGGCGATCTTCATGTCGTCGTTGATGGTGGTGGCCCGCACATCCAGCGCGCCACGGAAGATGTAGGGGAAGCCGAGCACGTTGTTGACCTGGTTCGGATAGTCCGAACGCCCGGTCGCCATGATGGCATCGGTGCGGATCTCGGCGACTTCCTCCGGCGTGATTTCCGGGTCGGGATTGGCCATGGCGAAGATGATCGGGTTCTTGGCCATCGACTGCACCATGGCAGTGGTCAGCGCGCCCTTGGCGGAGAGGCCGAGGAAGACGTCGGCACCGTCGAGCGCCTCGGCGAGGCTGCGCGCCTCGGTCTTGACCGCATGTCCCGACTTCCATTGGTTCATGCCTTCGGTACGGCCCTGGAAGACGACGCCCTTGGTGTCGCACAGGATGATGTTGTCAGGCGCGAAGCCCATCGCCTTCATCAGCTCGATGCAGGCGATGCCGGCGGCGCCGGCGCCGTTGCAGACCATCTTCGTCGTCTTCATGTCGCGGCCGGTGATCTCCAGCGCGTTGATCAGGCCGGCGGCCGAGATGATGGCGGTGCCGTGCTGGTCGTCATGGAAGACCGGGATGTCCATCAGCTCGCGCAGCCGCTGCTCGATGATGAAACACTCCGGCGCCTTGATGTCTTCAAGGTTGATGCCGCCGAAGGAGGGGCCGAGGAAGCGCACGCAATTGATGAACTCGTCGGCGTCCTCGGTGTCGACCTCGAGGTCGATGGAATCGACATCGGCGAAGCGCTTGAACAGCACGGCCTTGCCTTCCATGACCGGCTTGGAGGCCAACGCGCCGAGATTGCCGAGGCCAAGGATGGCGGTGCCGTTGGAGATGACGGCGACCATGTTGCCGCGCGTCGTGTAGTCGAAGGCGCGGCTGGGGTCCTCGGCGATGGCCAAAACAGGAACCGCGACGCCCGGCGAATAGGCGAGGCTCAGATCGCGCTGCGTCGCCATCGGCTTGGTGGCGACAACCTCCAGCTTGCCGGGGCGGCCCATGGCGTGGAATTCGAGCGCTTCCTGCGCACTGACGGACGGACCGTTGTTCTCGGTTTTTTTGGCCATGATGCTTTTGATTTCCTCGCCGGTGCAGCACCTCGTTAGGGCGGGTGCTTTGTGAGGTTCCGAATTAAGACCACGCACCGCCGCGTGTAAACCGCCAGTGTTCGGGAATCGCGCCGGTGCTGGCGATTGCGGGCATCTGGCCGTGTCAGTCGTCCCCTGTTTTTTGAGGCGCCGGCATTAAACCGCGCGACCACATCTGCTAGCGTGCCGTGCATGAACATGCATAGCCCGAACGAGCCGGATACCCCCGAGGCGATGGCGCCCCTGCCGGCAGCCGCTGCCGCCGTCACGCCGATGATGGAGCAGTTCATCGAGATCAAGGCGGCGAACCCGGATTCGCTGCTGTTCTACCGGATGGGCGATTTCTACGAGCTGTTCTTCGACGATGCGGAGAAGGCGAGCCGGGCGCTGGGCATCGTCTTGACCAAGCGCGGCAAGCATCAGGGCCACGACATTCCGATGTGCGGGGTGCCGGTGCATGCCGCCGACGACTATCTGCAGAAGCTGATCGGCCAGGGTTTTCGCGTTGCCGTCTGCGAACAGATCGAGGATCCGGCCGAAGCCAAGAAACGCGGCGGCAAATCGGTAGTCCGCCGCGACGTGGTGCGGCTGGTGACGCCGGGCACCATCACCGAGGACAAATTGCTGGCGCCGTCGGAATCGAGCTTCCTGATGGCGTTGGGACGGGTGAAAGGTGGGGCGGACCACTCCTTTGCCTTGGCCTGGATCGACATTTCGACCGGGGCTTTCCGCGTCGCCGAGACCACCGCTGACCGGCTGCTCGCCGACATCTTCCGCGTCGATCCGCGCGAGCTGATCGTTGCCGAGCCGGTGTTCTACGATGCCGAACTGAAACCGGTGTTCGACGTGCTCGGCCGCGTCGCCAACCCGCAGCCGCCCTCGCTGTTCGATTCGGCCTCGGCCACGGGGCGCATCGCCCGCTTCTTCGACGTGGCGACGCCGGACAGCTTTGGGGCGTTCTCGCGCGCCGAACTGTCGGCGATCTCGGGCGCCATCGCCTATGTCGAGAAGACGCAGAAGGCCGAGCGCCCGCCGCTGTCGCGGCCGGAGCGCGAGGAGCAGGGCTCGACCCTGTTCATCGATCCGGCGACGCGCGGCAATCTGGAATTGTTGCGCACGCTGTCGGGCAGCCGCGAAGGTTCGCTGTTCAAGGCGATCGATCGCACGGTGACCGGCGGCGGCGCAAGGCTGCTGGCCGACCGGCTGATGGCGCCGTTGACCGATCCGGCGGCGATCGGCGCCAGGCTGGACTCGGTGTCCTTCTTCCGCTCCGAAACGCGGCTCTGCCAGGCGGTGCGGGCAAGCCTGAAGAGCGTCGCCGACATGCCGCGCGCTCTGTCCCGGCTGGCGCTGAACCGTGGCGGCCCGCGCGACCTCGGCGCACTGCGCGCCGGTTTCGAAGCGGCCGGTGCGATCGCCGGGATCTTCGGTGAGACCGCCCTGCCTCAGGAACTCACGACGGCGCTGGGCGCCATCCATGCGCTGCCCAGGGCGCTTTCCCAGCACCTGACGCAGGCGCTTGGCGATGAACTGCCGCTGCTCAAGCGTGACGGCGGCTTCGTTCGCGGCGGCTACCATGCCGAGCTCGACGAGATGCGGGCGTTGCGCGACGAATCGCGGAAAGTCATCGCCGGGCTGGAGCGCTCGCTGATCGACGAGACCGGCATCCGCTCGCTGAAGATCCGGCACAACAATGTGCTTGGCTATTACATCGAGGTGACGGCCAACCATCATGCGGTGATGACCGGCAGCGACGGCGCCAAGGCGCGCTTCATCCATCGCCAGACCATGGCCAACGCCATGCGCTTTACGACGACCGAACTCGCCGAACTGGAGACCAAGATCGCCAATGCCGCCGACCGGGCGCTCGGCATCGAGCTTGCAGCCTTCGAGGCGCTGACGGCGGAAGCGGTCGGCGAGGCCGAAAAGATCCGCGCCGGCGCCGATGCGCTGGCCGTGCTCGACGTGTCGGCGGCGCTCGCGCTGTTGTCCGAGAGCGAAGCCTGGTGCCGGCCGGTGGTGGATTCGAGCCTTGCCTTCGAAATTTCGGGCGGCCGGCATCCGGTGGTCGAACAGGCGCTGCGGCGCTCCGGCGAAGGGCCGTTCGTCGCCAATGATTGCGACCTGTCGCCGGAGGGCAGCGCCAAGAATGGCGCGATCTGGCTTTTGACCGGCCCCAACATGGGCGGCAAGTCGACGTTCCTGCGGCAGAACGCGCTGATCGCCATCCTGGCGCAAACCGGCTCGTTCGTGCCGGCGGCATCGGCCCATATCGGCGTCGTCGACCGGCTGTTCTCGCGTGTCGGCGCCTCGGACGATCTGGCGCGCGGCCGCTCGACCTTCATGGTCGAGATGGTCGAGACGGCGGCGATCCTCAACCAGGCCGGCGAGCGTGCGCTGGTGATCCTCGACGAGATCGGCCGCGGCACGGCCACTTTCGACGGCCTGTCAATCGCCTGGGCGGCGGTGGAATACCTGCACGAGAAGAACCGCTGCCGGGCGATCTTCGCCACCCATTTCCACGAAATGACGTCGCTCGCCGGCAAGCTGGCGCGGCTGCACAACGTCACCATGCGGGTCAAGGAATGGGAAAACGACGTCGTCTTCCTGCACGAAGTCGGCAAGGGTGCCGCCGACCGCTCCTATGGCGTGCAGGTGGCACGGCTGGCCGGGCTACCAGAAGCAGTGGTCGACCGGGCCAAGGAAGTGCTGCACCAGCTGGAAGAGGGCGAGGTTTCGGGCAAGACCAACCGTCTGGTCGACGACCTGCCACTGTTTTCGGTGGCGGTGAAGCGCGAAGCGCCGAAGCCGGTCAAGAACGATGCTCTGGGCGCCGCACTCGGCGACATCAATCCCGACGAGATGACGCCCCGCGAGGCGCTTGAGGCGCTGTATCGGCTGAAGGGGCTGGCGGGAAAGTAGTCAAATCATCTCCAGACCGCGCTTGCGGGTCGGAGGCGGAAAGGCGCGGTCGAGTTCGGCGATGTCCTGCGGCGTCAGTTCGATGTCGAGCGCTGCAAAATTCTGGCGGACATGCTGCTGGCTGCTGGCCTTGGGAATGGCGATGACACCCTCCTGGTGCATGACCCAGGCCAGGGCAATTTGCGCCGGGGTCGCATCGTGGCGGGCCGCGACGGCGCCAAGCCTGGTATTGCGTGCCAGCGCGCCCTGCTCGACCGGTGAGTAGGCCATCAAGGGGATGCCGCGCTGGCGGCTCCAGGGCGCCAGATCGAATTCGAGGCCACGCCGAACCAGATTGAAGAGCACCTGGTTGGTCTGGACGTTGCCGCCGTCGGGCAAGCCGACCAGTTCTTCCATCTCGTCGGTGTCGAAGTTGCTGACGCCCCAGTGGCGGATCTTGCCCGCCGCTTTCAGCGCCTCGAAGACCGCGACGGTTTCGGCCAGCGGCACGCTGCCCGGCCAATGTAGCAGATAGAGATCGATGCGGTCGGTGCGCAGGCGCTTCAGGCTGTTTTCGCAGGCGCGCTGCACGCCGGCGCGCGAAGCGTTTGACGGCAGCACTTTCGAAACCAGGAACGTTTCGTCGCGGCGCCCGGCGATGGCCTCGGCGACTACCTCCTCGGCACCGCCGCTGGCATACATTTCGGCGGTGTCGATGAGCGTGATGCCAAGGTCGAGGCCGAGCTTGAGGGCGTTGACCTCATCGGCGCGGCGACGGATATCCTCGCCCATTTTCCACGTGCCCTGACCAAGCACCTGAACGGTTTCGCCGGAAGGCAGCGTGGTTGTTCTGATCGTCGATGGCATGGCAGGCTCCAGTTGAGGGCCGGATCGCATCACAGGCTCGGCGGGAAATCCAGAGAGAGTTCTCGCCGAATCCTGGTTTCGCGAAAGGCTTACTCCACCGGATGGGCTGCGAGCCAGCCCTGCATCTGCTTGATCTCGGCTTCCTGCGCGGCGATGACCCCCTCGGCCAGCTTGCGGATCTCCGGGTCCTTGCCGTTGGCAAGCTCGACCTTGGCCATGTCGATGGCGCCCTGATGGTGCGGGATCATGCCACGGACGAAATCGGCATCGGCATTGCCGGTGTATTGCAACGCCATCATGTCGGCATGCATCTTGTCCATCGCCGCCTTGTAGCCTTCGCTCGATGGGCCGGTCGCATCCGTCGACATGGCGCCCATGTCGTGTTTCATCTCTTCGCTCTGCGCCGGAACGCTTTCGAGGAAGACGGCAAGCAGCATTCCGGCAGCCATCAGCAAAAGGACGAGTTTTTTAGCCAAGGTCATTCATGGTCTCCTGTTGAGTGGGTTTCGTATTTGGGGGCTTTGCTCAGAGTTTCAACGCTCTCAGCCGCAATGCGTTGGATATCACCGACACCGAGGACAGGCTCATCGCCGCCGCCGCCAGCATCGGCGACAAAAGCGTGCCGGTGAGCGGATAGAGCACACCGGCGGCGACGGGTACGCCGAGCACGTTGTAGAGGAAGGCGAAGAACAGGTTCTGGCGGATGTTGCGGATCGTCGCCTGGGCGAGCGTACGCGCCCGCACGATGCCGTTGAGGTCGCCCTTGACCAAAGTAATGCCGGCGCTTTCGACGGCGACATCGGCGCCGGTGCCCATGGCAATGCCGACATCGGCGGCGGCAAGGGCGGGGGCGTCGTTGACGCCGTCGCCGGCCATGGCGACGCCTTTGCTCCTGGCACGCAGCTCTTCGACCAGGGCTGCCTTCTGTTCAGGCAGCAGGCCGGCGCGAACCTCATCGATGCCGAGGCTCCTGGCGATCGCTTTTGCCGTGCGCTCATTGTCGCCGGTCGCCATGACGATCCTAAGGCCGCTGTCGTGCAGGGCCCTGATCGCCTCGGCGGTGGTCGCCTTGACCGGATCGGCGACAGCGACGATGCCGGCCAGCTTGTCGCCGACGGCAACGAACATCACGGTCCTGCCTTCAGTCTGCAGCGTTTCGGACCTGGCGGAGACGGACGCGGTGTCGATGCCGAGATCGGTCATCATCGCCGCATTGCCGAGCGCGACCTTCTTTCCCGACACGGTACCGGAAACACCCTTGCCGGTGACTGCCTCGAAGCCGCTGGCATCGGCGATCTCCAGGCCGCGCGTGCCCGCGCCTTCGACGATGGCTTCGGCCAGCGGATGCTCCGAGCCTTTTTCCAAGCCGGCGGCAAGTGCCAGCAATTCGTCTTCCGAAAAGCCGTTTGCCGCAACGACATCGGTCAGTTTCGGCCGGCCTTCGGTCAGCGTACCCGTCTTGTCGACGATCAGCGTGTCGACGGAGGCGAAGCGTTCCAGTGCGGCGGCTTCCTTGATCAGCACGCCGGCATGGGCGCCGCGCCCGGTGGCGGTCATGATCGACATCGGCGTGGCGAGGCCGAGTGCACAGGGGCAAGCGATGATCAGCACCGACACCGCCGAGACGATGGCGAAGATCAGGCTGGGCTCGGGGCCGAGAACAGCCCAGGCGATGAAAGCTGCGATCGCGACCAGCACCACAGCCGGGACAAAGTAGAAGGAACCGCGATCGGCCAGCCCCTGGATCGGGGCGCGCGAGCGCTGCGCCTTGGCGACGAGTTCGACGATCCGCGCCAACGTGGTCTCGGCGCCGATCCGCTCCGCGCGCAGGATCAGCGAGCCGTTCTTGTTGAGCGTGCCGGCGGTGAGGGTATCGCCTTCGGCCTTCTCGACCGGCAATGCTTCGCCTGTGATCATCGATTCGTCGACGGAGGAACGTCCTTCCAGAACGCTGCCGTCGACCGGCACGGCGTCACCGGGGCGGATGCGCAGGCGATCACCCGCCTTGACCGCGTCGAGCGGCACGTCGCTTTCGGAACCGTCGGCACCGATCAGCCGCGCGGTCTTCGGCGCGAGATCAAGCAGGGCGCGGATTGCCGACCCGGTCTTTTCACGGGCGCGCAGTTCCAGCACCTGGCCGAGGAAGACCAGTGCGACGATGACGGCGGCGGCCTCGAAATAGACCGGCACCGCACCGCCATGGCCGCGGAACTGATGCGGAAAGATGTCCGGAAACAGCGTGGCTGCGACGCTGTAGAGATAGGCCGCGCCGACGCCGAGCGAGATCAGCGTCCACATGTTGGGGCTGCGGTTGACGAGCGAATCCCAGCCGCGATGGAAGAAGGGCAGCGCCGCCCACAACACGACGGGGCTGGCCAATGCCAGTTCCAGCCAGACCATCGTGCGTTCGTCGACAAAGGCCTGGAACGTCAGGCCGAGCATCGGCGCCATGGCGACGATCAGCAACGGCACCGACAGCGCGGCACTGACCCAGAATCGCCTGGTGAAATCGACCAGCTCGGGATTTGGCCCCTCGTCGCCAGCGGGCACGCCCATCGGCTCCAGCGCCATGCCGCATATCGGACAGGAGCCGGGCTTGTCGCGAATGATCTCAGGATGCATCGGGCAGGTGTATTGCGTGCCCTTGGGCATCGGCTGCGGTGCAGCCTTGTCGCCGAGATATTTTTGGTCGCCGAGATATTTTTGCGGTTCCGCTTCGAACTTCGCCTTGCAGCCGGCGGAGCAGAAGTAGAAGTCCTGACCTTCATGATGGACGACGTGCTTGGCTGTCGCAGGGTCGGCGGTCATGCCACAGACAGGATCCCGCACCACGGCCGCCTCCCCGGCCGCGGCTTTCGCCGCGCAGCAGCCGTCATGGGTGTGATGATGATGGTCTGGATGCGTCATTCAAAATGCCTCATGCCTCGTCTTTGTGCGGAGGTAGTGCTTCCAGTAACTGGAAGGTCAAGGGCAAAATTTCTTTTTCCTTATGCCGTCGCCGGCGCCGGGCCACCATTAAAGAAAGTCGGATGCGCGGCGGCTTCTTGTGTTATGGACCCGCCGATTGACAATCCAAACGCATCCAAATGCATCGATTCCATTTCCGATGAAGTGCCTGGTTATAAACCTCGACCGGTCCCAGGACCGGCTTGCGCATATGACGTCGGAGTTTGCCCGCATCGGCATTGACTTCGAACGCGTCGCGGCGGTCGACGCCCAGGACCGATCCGACCTCCCGCAAACACCGATGCGGCTCAATCCGCTGACGCAGTTGCATCTGACCAACACCGAGATCGCCTGTTTCCTCAGCCACAAGGCCTGCTGGGCAAGGATCGCCGATGGCGATGATGCCTATGGCGTCGTTTTTGAAGACGATGTCGTGTTTTCGGAAAATGCCGGCGCGATGCTTGCCGAGGCCAGTTGGATCCCGGCCGATGCCGAGATCGTCAAGCTGGAGACATTCTTCAAGAAGACCAGGCTCGCATGGCGGCGCTCTCCGGCCGGCCACGGCTTTTCCACGTCCAGACTGCACGGAGCTCACGTCGGCGCGGCCGGCTACATACTTTCGAGGCAAGCGGCGCGCGATCTCATCGACGGCACCGCAGAGCTCAGCAGTCCCGTCGATCAGGTCATCTTCAATCCAAGATTCGCTCCGTCACCCGGCAAGGCGATCTATCAGCTGATTCCGGCCCTGTGCGCGCAGGAGCGCTTCTTGCGGACCGCCGCACTGCCGAGCCTGCTTCTCGAGGAACGACGGGACCAGTGGCTTGCCGGCATCCAATCCGGATCGCGCACTACCAAGACGCTGCCGATGAGAATCGCGGCTGAGGCCAGGAAGTTGCTGGGAAGGATCGTCGACCTCTGCCTCCTGAAGCAGAGACACAGGCTCATAGCGTTCTATCGCCACGGCAAACGTGTCCGTCCTGCCCATACCCACAACCGCGAAAAGGCGCTATAGACGCCGCCGAAAAGGCGAGGCCAACCGGTACATATGGCGAAAATCTCCCTGAAGCTCGACGAACTGATCGACGGCGAAGCCTTGCGCCGCGAGATGACGGCGCTGACAGCGGCCACCTCTGGGGACGGCTCCGGACAGGCCGCGCGCAGCGGCGTGCTTCAACTTCTCAAGGGGCGGTTGGCGGACGGACGCGCCATTGCCGAACGCATGCTCAGGGACGACGGCGGCGGCCGTGCCTGTGCGGCGCGTCTGTCGCATCTCATGGACGAGATCATCCGGGCGCTTTACGATTTCGCCGTCACGCATGTCTACCGGGTCAAGAATCCATCCTCGGCGGAGCGCATGGCCGTCGTCGCGGTCGGCGGCTATGGCCGCGGCACGCTGGCGCCTGGCTCCGACATCGACCTCCTGTTCCTGTTGCCCTACAAGCAGACGCCATGGGGAGAGCAGACCGTCGAATACATGCTCTACATGCTGTGGGATCTGGGCTTGAAGGTTGGCCACGCCACCCGCAACATCGACGAATGCCTGCGTCTGTCGCGCACCGACGTCACCATCCGGACCTCGATCCTCGAGGCGCGTTTCCTGTGGGGCGAGCTCAAGCTCTATGACGAGCTGATGCTGCGCTTCGACCATGAGGTGGTGCGCACGACCGGCCCCGAATATGTCCAGGCCAAGCTTGCCGAACGCGACGATCGCCATGCCAAGGCCGGCGAAAGCCGCTATCTCGTCGAGCCCAACGTCAAGGACGGCAAGGGCGGTCTGCGCGACCTGCAGACGCTGTTCTGGATCGGCAAGTATTTCTACCGCGTGCGCACAGGCGAGGAGCTGGTCGACAAGGGCGTCTTCACCGAGGGCGAATATCGCGAGTTCCAGAAGGCCGAGGATTTCCTGTGGGCGGTGCGCTGCCACATGCACTTCCTCACCGGCAAGGCCGAGGAGCGGCTGCATTTCGACATCCAGCGCGAGATAGCCGAGCGGCTCGGCTACACCAGCCATCCCGGCCTGTCGGCGGTCGAGCGCTTCATGAAGCACTACTTCCTCGTCGCCAAGGATGTCGGCGACCTGACCCGCATCTTCTGCGCAGCGCTCGAGGAAGAGCAGGCCAAGCACGTGCCGGGCTTCAACCGCATCTTCCTCACCTTCTCGCGGCGCAAGCGCAAGCTCGCCGGCACCTCGGACTTCATTGTCGACAACCACCGCATCAACATCGCCGACGACCAGGTGTTCGAGCGCGATCCGGTCAATCTCTTGCGGTTGTTCTGGTTCGCCGACAAGCACGGTCTGGAGTTCCATCCCGATGCGCTGAAACTGCTGACCCGCTCGCTCGGCCTAGTCAACAAGTCGCTGCGGCGCGACGAGGAGGCCAACCGGCTGTTCCTCGACATCCTGACCTCCGACCGCAATGCCGAACTCAATCTGCGGCGCATGAACGAGGCCGGGCTGCTCGGCAAACTGATCCCGGATTTCGGCAAGATCGTCGCCATGATGCAGTTCTCGATGTACCACCACTATACGGTGGACGAGCACCTGATCCGCTGCATCGGCGTGCTGGCCGAGATCGAGCGCGGCGACGGCGAGAAGGTCCATCCCCTCTCCCACACGCTCATGCCGGGCCTGAAGAAGAGCCGTGAGGCGCTCTATGTCGCCGTGCTGCTGCACGACATCGCCAAAGGCAGGCCGGAGGATCATTCCGAGGCTGGGGCCAGGATCGCCCGGCGCATCTGCCCGCATATGGGGCTGTCACCAGCCGATACCGAAACGGTGGCCTGGCTGGTCGAGAACCACCTCGTAATGTCGATGACGGCGCAGACCCGAGACCTCAACGACCGCAAGACCATCGAGGATTTCGCCGCGATCGTGCAATCGGTTGAGCGGCTCAAGCTGCTTTTGATCCTCACCGTCTGCGACATCAGGGGCGTCGGACCTGGCGTGTGGAACGGCTGGAAGGGCCAGCTGCTGCGCACGCTCTATTACGAGACCGAATTGCTTTTGACGGGCGGCTTTTCGGAAGTGTCGCGCGCGCAGCGGACGGCGGCGGCGCGCGAGCGTCTGGCCGAGGCGCTCGCCAACTGGTCGGACAAGGCCCGCAAGCGCTATGTCGCCCTGCACTACGAGAATTACCTTTTGACCGTCGATCTCGCCGATCAGCTGCGCGATGCCGAGTTCATCCGCGAAGCGGACGCTTCGGGCAACAAGCTCGCCACAATGGTCAAGACCCACCAGTTCGAGGCAGTGACCGAAATCACCGTGCTGGCGCAGGACCATCCCCGCCTGCTCTCGGTCATCGCCGGGGCCTGCGCCGGAGCCGGCGGCAACATCGTCGACGCGCAGATCTTCACCACGTCGGACGGCCGCGCCCTCGACACCATCCTGATCTCGAGGGAATTCGACCGCGACGAGGACGAGCGCCGGCGTGCCGAGCGCGTCGGCCGGCTGATCGAGGACGTGCTGTCGGGCAAGAGCTGGCTGCCGGAGATGATCGAGAAGCGGACCAAGCCGCGGCGCGGCGCCAAGGTGTTCAAGATCCCGCCGCGCGCCGAAATCCGCAACGCACTGTCGAACCGTTTTTCGGTCATCGAGGTCGAGGGGCTGGATCGGCCGGGCCTGCTGTCGGAGATCACCGGAACGCTATCCGACCTGTCGCTCGACATCGCATCGGCCCACATCACCACCTTCGGCGAAAAGGTCATCGACACCTTCTACGTCACCGACCTCACCGGCCAGAAGATCGACAACCCTGCCCGCATCGCCACCATCCGCAACCGGCTGATGGCGGCGCTTGAAGGCGTCGCGCCCGAGCGTGGCGGCAAGACCAAGGCCGCCGCCGAGTGACAGCGACCATCACTTTGTCCCAATTCCGCAGGCAGTTCCCAAAACCATGAGCCTCGTCAAGAAATTCGCAACGGTCGCTTCCGGCACGCTGATGAGCCGCGCGCTCGGCTTCGGGCGCGAGATGCTGATGGCGGCAGCGTTGGGCACCGGACCGGTCGCCGACGCCTTCAACGCCGCCTTCCAGTTTCCCAACACCTTTCGCCGGCTGTTCGCCGAGGGCGCCTTCAACGCCGCGTTCGTGCCGCTGTTCGCCAAGGAGATCGAGACACACGGCACCGAAGGCGCCAAGCGCTTCTCGGAGGAAGTGTTCGGCGTCTTGTTCACGGCGCTGCTGGCGCTGACCATCGTCATGGAATTGTCGATGCCGCTGATCGTGCGCTACCTGGTGGCGCCGGGTTTTGCCGGCACGCCGGGGAAATTCGACACCACGGTGACGCTGGCGACGATCATGTTCCCCTACCTGATCTGCATGTCGCTGGGCGCCATGATGGCGGGCATGCTGAATTCACTGCGCCGCTATTTCGCGGCGGCGGTGGCGCCGGTGTTTCTCAACATCATCCTGATCGGCGTGCTCGCCTATGCCTGGTACAAGGGCTCGGATGCCCTCACTGTCGGCTTTTCCCTGTCCTGGGGCGTGCTGGCCGCCGGACTGGTGCAACTGGCGATCGTCTGGGTGGCGGTGCGCCATGCTGGCATCTCGATCGGCTTCCGCCGTCCGAAAATGACGCCCGCGGTCAAGCGGCTGCTGATCCTGGCGCTGCCGGCGGCGATCACCGGCGGCATCACCCAGATCAACCAACTGATCGGCACGGCGATCGCCTCGGCGCAGAACAGCGCGGTGTCCTCGCTCGCCTATGCCGACCGCATCTACCAGTTGCCGCTCGGCGTGGTCGGCGTCGCGGTCGCGATCGTGCTGTTGCCCGAACTGTCGCGGGCGCTGAAGTCGGGCAACCTGATCGAGGCGGCCAATCTGCAGAACCGCTCGGTCGAGTTCACGCTGTTCCTCACCTTGCCAGCAGCCGCGGCACTGTGGGTGATGTCGGAGCCGATCGTGCGGCTGGTCTATGAGCGCGGCGCCTTTGCCGCCAACAACTCGACGCCGACGGTGGCGGCGATCCTGGCGATCTTCGGCCTCGGCCTGCCGGCCTTCGTGCTGATCAAGGCGTTCACCCCCGGCTATTTCGCCCGCGAGGATACGCGCACGCCGATGATGTTCGCCGCCATCTCGGTGGCGGTGAACGTCACCACGGCGCTGACGCTGTTTCCGGAAATGGGCGCGCCCGGCATCGCCGTCGCCTCGGCGGTCGCCGGCTGGGTCAACGCGCTGATGCTGCTCGGCGTCTTGATCCGGCGTGGCCATTGGGGCCGCGATGTGCCGCTGATGAAGCGCATTCCGCGGCTGGTGCTGTCGGCGATCGTGATGGGGGCGGCACTTTATTTTGCCGAACACTGGTTCGCCGTCAGGCTCGGCCGGGGTGCGCCGCTGGTCGTCAAGGCGACGACGCTTCTGGCGCTCGTCGCCGGCGGGGCGCTGCTCTACTTCATCACCGCCTTTGCCACCGGCGGCGCCGATTTCGGCATGATCCGGCGCAACGTCAAGCGTGGATCGGGGAAAGCGGCGCCACCGGTGGCGAAGACCGACCCGGACGCGTAGACCGGTTAACTCGACAGCAAAACCGGTCTTGATCGGATCGTCGTGTTCGTCCATAAGCGCGCCGTCGCAAGACTTTCGCCGCGCGCGAAACGGCCCTCCACAAGCCAAGGGATCAACCATGACCGCCTTCAAGCCACTCGTCTTTTCCGGCGTCCAGCCGACCGGCAATCTACATCTCGGCAACTATCTCGGCGCCATCAAGAAATTCGTCGCCCTGCAGGAAACCTCCGACTGCATCTATTGCGTCGTCGACCTGCATTCGCTGACGGCACAGCTCGTCTATGACGACCTCGCCGACCAGACGCGGTCGATCACCGCGGCGTTCCTGGCCTCGGGCATCGACCCGAAGAAGCACATCGTCTTCAACCAGTCGCGGGTCATGCAGCATGCAGAACTCGCCTGGATCTTCAATTGCGTGGCGCGCATCGGCTGGATGAACCGCATGACGCAGTTCAAGGACAAGGCCGGCAAGGACCGCGAGAACGCTTCGCTCGGCCTGCTTGCCTATCCGAGTCTGATGGCTGCCGACATTCTGCTCTATCGCGCCACGCACGTCCCGGTGGGCGAGGACCAGAAGCAGCACCTGGAGCTGACCCGCGACATCGCGCAAAAATTCAACAACGACTTTTCCGACCGCATCGCAGCCCTTGGCGTCGGCGTCGAGATGCAGGTCGGCGAGGAGACCGTGAACGGCTATTTCCCACTGACCGAGCCGGTGATCGGCGGGCCGGCGGCGCGCATCATGTCACTGCGCGACGGCTCGAAGAAGATGTCGAAGTCGGATCCGTCGGACCTGTCGCGCATCAACCTGACCGACGATGCCGATGCGATCTCGAAGAAGATCCGCAAGGCCAAGACCGACCCTGAAGCGTTGCCGAGCGAGCTGGACGGTCTGGCCAGCCGGCCCGAGGCGGAAAACCTGGTCGGCATCTATGCTGGTCTTGCCGATATGTCGAAGGCAGACGTGCTGAAAGAGTTCGCCGGCCAGCAGTTTTCGGTGTTCAAGCCGGCGCTGGCCGACCTTGCGGTGGAGAAGCTGGCGCCGATCGCCAGCGAGATGCGCCGCATTTCTGATGACCGCGCCTATGTCGACGCGGTGCTGAGGGATGGCGGCGAGCGCGCCGGTGTGCTCGCAGAGGCAACGATGAAAACCGTGCGCGACATCATCGGGCTGCTGCAGAGCTGATCCCAACATCGGGTGCACTGCACCACACTGGCATAAGGCCGGCGGCTTGCCGCCGGTCTGCGGCAGTGGCAGATTGCGGCCGCAATAACACCGAGTACGTAGACATGGTCTCCAAACGCCTCAGCCGCGAAGCCGGCCATCGCCGCAAGTTCCTGGCGATCATCGACGACACGCCGGAATGCGAGCGCGCCGTCGCCTACGCCTCGAAGCGGGCGCAGAGTACCAGCGGCATGCTGGTGCTGCTCTATGTGATCGAGCCGGACGATTTCCAGCACTGGCTGGGTGTCGAGAAGATCATGCGCGAGGAGGCGAACGCCACGGCGCGCGCCGCGCTCGACGGTTATGCCAACAAGGTGCGCCAGAAGCTCGGCATCGAGCCGGAGATGGTGGTGCGCGAAGGCAAGCCGACCGAAGAGATCCACAAGCTGATCGAGGAAGACCAGGACATCGCCATCCTGGTGCTGGCCGCCGGCGCCGGCAAGGAAGGTCCCGGACCGTTGGTCGGCGCCGTGGCCGGCAAGGGTGCCGCCTTCCCGATCCCGGTGACCGTGGTGCCGCAGAACCTGTCGGACGAGGAGATCGACAGCCTCGCCTGAGATGTGCTGGTATTCAGGTGAGGCCGGCCTGCAAACGGCTAGACCTGAATCGCACCTCAAAGCGCATCGCAGGTCGCAAAAACATTCCGCCAGCCAGCCGTTCCGGCGATGCGTTTCGCTTGAATGTCCAGCCAATAGAGCCTATTTAGAACTCTTCCAAACTGGTTGCCCGAAATGGGCACGGAGACGGCCATGTTCATCCAGACAGAATCGACGCCAAATCCGGCGACGCTGAAATTCCTGCCCGGCAAGGAAGTGCTTCTGGAAGGCACCGCCGATTTCCGCGATGCCGACAGCGCCGCCACCGCCTCGCCGCTGGCTGGCCGGTTGTTCGAGATTCCCGGCGTTACCGGTGTTTTCTTCGGCTACGATTTCATCACCGTGACCAAGGACGGCCCCGACTGGCAGCATCTGAAGCCGGCGATTCTCGGCGCCATCATGGAGCATTTCATGTCCGGCGCGCCGGTCATGGCCAAGGCCGGTCCCGCCGCCGAGACCAGCCTGACCGGTGAGTTCTACGACAAGGCCGACGAGGAACTCGTCATCACCATCAAGGAACTGCTCGACACGCGGGTGCGCCCGGCGGTCGCCCAGGATGGCGGCGACATCACCTTCCGCGGCTTCGAGAACGGCACGGTGTTCCTGCACATGAAGGGGGCCTGCGCCGGCTGCCCGTCATCGACGGCGACGCTGAAGCACGGCATCCAGAATCTGCTGCGCCACTTCGTGCCGGAAGTGCAGCAGGTCGAGCAGGTTTCCTGATCGGCCCGCTGGCCGCTTTGCCGGCAAACAGACTCGATAAAGCGCAAAAAACGGGCGCAAAAAACAAAAAACCGGGCCGAATTGCCCGGTTTTCTGTTTGGGACGTCCGTTGTTGCCTAGACGGTCCGCGCATGAATGGCGTCTGTATCTGACCATGATTTTGCCGAAAACCGGTACGGGTTTTCGGGATCATGGTCTAAAGAACAATGACCTTGGCGCCCACCGAAGTGCGGTCATAAAGGTCGATAATGTCCTGGTTCATCAGGCGGATGCAGCCTGACGACATTGCCTTGCCGATCGAATTCCATTCCGGGCTGCCATGCAGGCGATAGCCCGAGTCACCGCCCTTGTTGAACAGGTACATGGCGCGGGCGCCGAGCGGGTTCTTCAGGCCCGGCTCCATGCCACCGGCGAACTTGGCCAGTTCCGGCTGGCGGTGGATCATCTGCGAAGGCGGCGTCCAGGTCGGCCATTCGCGCTTCAGCGCAATATGGGCGGTGCCGTGCCATTCGAAGCCCTCGCGGCCGACGCCGATGCCGTAGCGGATTGCCCTGCCGTCACCCTCGATGAAATAGAGAAACTTGTTCTGCGTATCGACGATGATGGTGCCCGGCCTTTCCGAGCTGTCGTAGTTCACCTCTTGCCGATGATACCTCATCGGCACCTTCTCGATCGGGACGCGCGGCAGCTGGTAACCGGCATCGGTCACCGCACCATAGTCGTTGGAGAAAATCTGCATGCCGATGCTGCTGCAACCGGCGATAGCAGTGGAAAGCGCCAGTGCGGCGACGATTGCAAACGACTTCATGCGCATAAGATGATCCGGTGCCCCGCCCCAACGTCAGCGGCACGAGTCGACCGCTTTCTCACCATCATTCATGCTGGCATTTTCTTTGCTTGCCAAGCACGCGATGCCTATATGCAGGGACTTACGTGCTGGTAGGCGCATTACTATGGCATTTCGGCAACAGGCCTCACAGGATTGTGAAGGAAAATCAATGGCCCCGTCCGTAAGCTCCTTAAAAATCAAGGAAAATCGTCATGAATGTCGGTGACGCCGCCCACCATTCAGGCCTGCCGGCCAAAACCATCCGCTACTATGAAGAGATCGGCCTGATCGCCCCTGCGCGCGCCGCCAACGGCTACCGCGACTATTCCGGCGACGACATCCACCGGCTGGCCTTTCTGCGCCGCGCGCGCAGCCTCGGCTTTTCCATCGACGATTGCCGCCAGTTGATGGCGCTCTACAAGGATCGAGGCCGCGCCAGCCACGACGTGCGCGAGATCGCCGCCGCCCATGTGAGGGCGATCGAGGAAAAGGTACGCGAATTGCAGTCGATGCGTTCGACCCTGCAGACGCTGATCCACGCCTGCCACGGCGACGACCGGCCGGACTGCCCGATCCTGGATGATATGGCGGGGGTTGCGGTGCCCAGCGGCAAGGATGCTTCGACGGCCGCATAGGCGCTACGCGTCCAGCGGGAGCATCATTTGGAAACCAGGAGGATTTGCCGTAATATTAGCCGGGGCTAATGCACATCTGCTTGGTCGGAAGGGACCTGAGTGGGGAAGTTCCTGGCAGGCCTGTTGGCCGCGACGCTGGTCGCGTCGGCAGGACGATGCTGGTCGAAGGACAAGCCTTACAAGCCGATCTTCGAAGTAAAAGTAAGAATGGCCAGCGCCCTGCGGTATTCCGACATCCTGAGCCAGGAATGCATGCACGGGCGGCGGTATCCGCAGAACAAAATCAAGAACGGCTTCAAAAGGCACTACGAGGAAATGCGACTGCAGTTGGTCGCGGAAGGGTACACCATCGTGCCAGATGTCACCGGGAACGTCTCACCCCAGACACTGTCCGAGATGGAATTCGACGCCAACGGCGGCGTGGGATCGCGCCCCAATTTGGCTGTTTTCGAGCATACTGGCTGGATGATTGAGGACTGCTTCTCAATGATCGATAGCGTGGTCTGTCAGACGTCCGAGCGCGCCATCCTGATGCGGGGCGGCGTGCAGCAGCTTTTGATGGAGATGGGCGGCTGGGCATCCCCAAGATAGCCCCAGCCGCACCGCCATCCGGCGTATCAAGTCGGTTCGCGCGGACGATCTCTTTGTTTTTTGAGGAACTGATTGGCGTGTTCCGCCCAATCATCCGCTGTGATCTTATGTTCCTGAACAGACTTTCCAAAGGCCTCGCGCAGAGCGTCAAGGTCGAAGGCCCACAGCTGTTCGCCTTCGTTGCTGTTCGATGTCGCGTCACCCGTCCCCATGGAAGTGACGATAAGCTCCACAAGTTCAGGCTTTCAAGGACCGATGCCTGACTTCTTTTGGGTGCATCCGGGTTAGATCATAAGATCGGCGTTCTCTCTCATTGGACGCCCCCTAGCTTAGCGGTTGTGCTTCATACCAGCGGGCCAACCAATCCAGAACGTCCATCCAGATAAGCTACCGGACCGGTATCGGCATGGAAAGGAGGGCATTCTCCAATCTATGGATTCGCAGCCTAGGGCTTCTGGCCGCCGTGTCCTGTGACCTATGTGGCCAGGGCGGTATAGACCCGAGTGATGAAGCCGTGGAATTGCATCATGTAGTCGCGCAGGAACTCCTCGGTCCCGGCGTCGGTGACCTCGCCTTCATCGGTGATCAGGCCGGGTTTGAACTGGATGTAAGCCTCGATCGAGTTCATCTGCGGGGAGTTGCAGAAGCCAAGAACGCCGCGAAGGCTTTGCTGCGCCAGCGCGGTGCCGATCGAACCCGGCGAGGTGCCGATGACCGCCGATGGTTTTCGGGTGAACGAGTTATGGCCGTAGGGTCGGCTCGCCCAGTCGATCGCGTTCTTGAGCCCACCTGGGATTGAGCGGTTGTATTCCGGCGTGACGAACAACACGGCTTCGATCCCGGCGAGCGCTTCCTTGAATGCCTTTGCCGGCGGAGGGAAATCAGCGTCGTAGTCGTAGCTGTACAGCGGCAGGTCCTTGAACGGGATCTCGGCCATCGAGAGTTCGGCTGGTGCCAAGTTTACGAGCGCCTTGGCCAGCTTCCGGTTGATTGAGCCCTTGGCGAGGCTGCCAATGAGATAACCGACTTTGTACGCGGTCATGGGAATGCCTCCTCGGGAGAAAGCCAGTATGCGGCTGGCAGCGCAGTCCTGAAGGGTACACCCCAAGGCCGATCAATGCACGCGTATCGTGGGTAGCGACGGCCCTACGGCTGGGCAGGGCGTGTCTGGGACTTCAGTCTTAGTTGAGCTTCCGCTAATGTGCCTATAGCTTGGGCAGTGCGGGGGACGATCCCAAAAGCCTGATCCCGCAGTGGCCGGTGCGGCCTACCCCAACACCAAGCACCCCGACCGTACCGGCCACTCCCATAGGGCCGGGGGGAATTGGCTAGGCCGACATTTATCGTAGATCCAAAAGAAATCGACCCAACACAGGATCGGCAGGCGGTGTTACAGTCTGACCTAGGGTTGTGTCATGGCGTTGAAGATGCCAGCGCCAACCATCGCACATAAGGTTGCGGCCCCAAGCCCTCCCACAATGATGCACCACCAGGCGCGGCCATTCCCCCGAAGCATGGGATTCATTTTTATCATCCGTCGCGCCAGAAGCCCCTGGTAAAGCGCATAAGAAGACCCGAAACCGGCGAGCCAAACAACGGAAAATACGACGCCCCGCGTGAGCATCCTATTGAGCCTGGTCTGCTCGACCGTCAAACTTGCATTCTCAGTAACCACAGCTCCCTCCCCAGTCTAGGAACTGCATGCATAACGCGAGCGGCCCGCCTTGTGGAAGGCGAGTTTGTAGCGGTCGCACAGACCGCGTGTTAAAGAAGGTGGCAAAGTCGCCGCCGCAGAAGGACGGCATGAAACCCAAGGCTGGCGACTAGATGGACCTCCAAGTCCTTAGGAATGAGTTCGAAGCGGGAGACGGGTCGTTTCTAATTACCATCCGTCCCAACATGATCTGGGATGTTCAAGCGTTCGACCGGCTGTCCAAGGCCATGGAAGACTATTGTCGGGCTCACGATGGAAGTCAGACGTTGGAGCGCTGGGTGGCTGAAGATCCTATGGGGATGGAAGGCGACCAGCGCTCTGCCAGAGTGAAGTC
>NZ_JBWKME010000164.1:0-775 GCF_056431085.1 Mesorhizobium waitakense
TGATGGCTGTTGCACTGGCTGGCGAGAGCTGCCCTCCGCAGCATGCGAGGTACCCTCTCCAAGGGTTTCCCGATACTTCCTCAGCATGGCCACCCCACTCTGGACCCTGGGGTCGTCCGCACACAGCTCCCTAGCATAAGCCTTCAGCGATTCGTCACTAAGTCCATTAAGAGACAAATTGTAATGCTGCTGGAGCCTTCCAGACAATCTGCGGAGACTCGTGCTACTGTTAGTTATAGACCGCGCCTCAAGCCTCCCGCGAGCCGCACTACCCGCATTATGGATTAACGCCGCATCTTCAGGAACGACAGTATACCGCCTTCCCTGTCCCTGACGCGAGGTACCCGCTCCAGAGGTACCCGCCCCAGAGGTACCCTCTCCATAGGTACCCTCGCGGTACGCCCTAAGCATGCCCAACCCCGTAATGACCCGGGCTTCACCCGGAAACAGTTGCTTAGCATAATCCTTCAGCGACTCGTCACTAAGTCCATTGAGAGACAAATTGTAACGCTGCTGTAGTGCTTCAGATAACTTGCGGAGACCCGAACTGTTCACGACTGCGGAGCGATGCGCAATCTTCTGGCAAGCCGCATTACTCGCATTCCGGATGAGGGCCGCGTCATCAGGGGCGATGCCGTACCGCCTCCCATGATCGGGAGCGTCCTGCTGGCCCGCCTCTTCCAGGTGCTCCTCAAAGTCGCGCTGCGCGGCCTCCTCCGGCTGCCCCCCCTGTCCTGCCTGCTGCTGGGCCAGCATCGCGTAGTACGAGTTTTGC
>NZ_JBWKME010000165.1:0-760 GCF_056431085.1 Mesorhizobium waitakense
TGATGGCTGTTGCACTGGCTGGCGAGAGCTGCCCTCCGCAGCATGCGAGGTGCCCTCTCCAAGGGTTTCCCGATACCTCTTCAGCATGCTCACCCCACTCTGGACCCTGGGGTCGTCCGGACACAGCTCCCTAGCATAAGCCTTCAGCGATTCGTCACTAAGTCCATTAAGAGACAAATTGTAACGCTGCTGGAGCCTTCCAGACAATCTGCGGAGACTCGTGGAATTGTTAGATATAGACCCAGCCTCAAGCCTCCCGCGAGCCGCACCACCCGCATTATGGATTAACGCCGCATCTTCAGGAACGACATCATACCGCCTTCCCTGTCCCTGACGCGAGGTACCCGCTCCAGAGGCACCCTCTCCATAGGCACCCTCGCGGTACGCCCTAAGCATGCCCAACGCCGTAATGACCCGGGCTTCACCCGGAAACAGTTGCTTAGCATAATCCTTCAGCGACACGTCACTAAGTCCATTGAGAGACAAATTGTAACGCTGCTGTAGTGCTTCAGATAACTTGCGGAGACTCGAACCGTTCACGACTGCGGAGCGATACGCAATCTTCTGGCAAGCCGCATTACGCGCATTCCGGATGAGGGCCGCGTCATCAGGGGCGATGGCGTACCGCCTCCCATGATCGGGAGCGTCCTGCTGGCCCGCCTCTTCCAGGTGCTCCTCAAAGTCGCGCTGCGCGGCCTCCTCCGGCTGGCCCCCCTGTCCTGCCTGCTGCTGGGCCAGCATCGCGTAGTACGAGTTTTGC
>NZ_JBWKME010000166.1:0-1874 GCF_056431085.1 Mesorhizobium waitakense
AGTTCGGCGTGCGGCATAAACTTGCCTATGCCGCGCGCGGCATAGGCAGGTCTCGATCAGCGAAGCGATCGTTGCCCAATGCTCGGCGCCGCCGTCGGAGCCGGCGAAGAGCGCATTCTTGCGGTTCAGCGCGATCGGACGGATGGAGCGCTCGACGACGTTGGAGTCGATCTCGAAGCGGCCGTCATTCAGGAAGCCCGAGGCGGCGTTGGACGTATCCTTAGGACATGTAACGCATTGCCCTTGAAATGCGGCCTGATGCGGGATTGTAGGTCCGACCTCCGGTCGAGTCCACGAGCCAGGACGTCGAGTATGGTCAAAGCGTTGCGCGTAGACTCGGCTAAGCCGCCGCCCGATGCTAGAGAACGAGCACTGTGCCAGCTGGACATCCGGGCGGAAGAGTTCACGAGTCAAGTTCTGATGGACGAACGCTACCAGCTGGACGTAACAGTTCGATGGCTTCGGCCGTGAATGTTTGATTCCGGTAGGAAACCTTTGAAGGGCCTGGCAGGGCGTAAATTGCCATCACCGTGCTGACGAAGTCCGGCGTCACCAGCCTCAGAGGCATCGCAATTGCCATGAACAATTGCAGACGGCGCGCAGTGGCGAGTGGCAGGTGTCGAA
This sequence comes from Mesorhizobium waitakense, assembly GCF_056431085.1. Taxonomy (NCBI): domain Bacteria; kingdom Pseudomonadati; phylum Pseudomonadota; class Alphaproteobacteria; order Hyphomicrobiales; family Phyllobacteriaceae; genus Mesorhizobium; species Mesorhizobium waitakense. Next base: position 625 of record NZ_JBWKME010000166.1, read on the forward strand.
CGTGCGGAATATTCTGGCAAGAGTACTGCCGCAGATCGGCGAAACCGTTTTATAGACGGGAACTAGCGCGGAGCATGCCTGGGTTTCGGTAGACTCGGGAGGAGAGACCCTCGATTTGTAAACGAATGTCATCGAGTGCGCGACGATGCGCCTTGTCTAATGCGAACAAACCGGCTTCCTGATGGCTCGCAAACCCACGAGTGTGTCATTGCTTGGTACACTCGAAGAGAGCTCTACGCCTCGTCTTTCCGCAAAATCCAACAACGCCTTCTTGCTACTCGAACCCCAACTGCTGTCCATTTTGCCGACCAGGCACCCGAGGCGAACCAGTTCTGTTTGAGTTTCGAAAGTCAGATAAGCCTGCTGTTTGTCTGCGTCGCCTTCGACCTCAACAATGAATCCGGTGCCGAGTCGCTGTCCCGGTTGATCATCCCATTTGATCGGGAGCTGCTCGTCCTTCGGTACCCTGGTACCATAGCTGTAGAATCGCGCAGCGTTGTCATTGCCTTCGTAATTGTTCGGTTGGCCGTTGTTCCAGTTCTTGTAGCGTAGCGCCTCACCTGTGACCCACATCCAGTTGCCACCCGGTTCCTTGGAGCCAGCGGGCTGGAAGAGGCCGATCCAGGGGCCGTTTAGATCCATTCCCTTCAGGCCAACTTGCACAAAGCGGTGGTCAGTCGCGAACAAGTCATAGACAAATTTGTTTTCCTCACTGTCGGAAATCGTTGCGAGATGCCCCCCTGTCGCATCGGCCAATCCGCGCGCGATCTCCCAGTCGGTACCGCCGAGGCCGAGAGCTGCAATATACAGATTGCCGCGAAAGAAACCGTACCGGATCTCGTATTGATATGGATATAACGCTTTGAGTGCTGCTTTCAGCCGAGTGTCCGCATCAGAAGGAATTTCGGATACCGCAATCCTGCGCGCCTTTTCAGGATCATAGTAGGGCTTTCTGTCGTCCAGCTGACCTTGCGCCTGGCCAGGTTTCGATAGCGGGTGACCATCATTTGTGCCCAACGAGGCCTCAAGTTCCAGCTTAGGCGTCTCCGACGTAGCGTTCGGGGTGGCTACATTGCTGGACTTTTCGGCCGTTTCGAGTTCCTCAATCTTGAGCTTTGCAATATCGACAAAGAGCCCTTTCGGAAATCGACTGACGTAGGTCTCGAAATAGGACTTTAATCGCTCTCCCTTGATTGACTCCCAAAACGCAAGTTCGACTGCATTGTCCGGCGCCGCCGCCTGCGGTGTGG
>NZ_JBWKME010000167.1:0-7202 GCF_056431085.1 Mesorhizobium waitakense
AGTTCGGCGTGCGGCATAAACTTGCCTATGCCGCGCGCGGCATAGGCAGGTTTCGATCAGTGAGGCGACGACAGCCCAGTGCTCGGCGCCGCCATCGGAGCCGGCGAAGAGGGCATTCTTGCGATTGAGCGCGATCGGACGGATGGAACGCTCGACCGTGTTGCTGTCTATCTCGATGCGGCCGTCATTCAGGAAGCGCGCGAGGCCTTCCCAGCGTGAGAGCGCGTAGCGGATTGCCTCGGCGAGCTTGGTCTTCTGGCTGATCAGGCCGAGCTTCTCGCGCAGCCAAGGTTCAAGATCGGCGATGATCGCAACGGTCTTTTCCTGGCGCACGACACGACGTTCATCGGCTGGTCGGCCGCGGATGCCGTCCTCGATCTTGTAGAGTTCGGCGATCCGTTTGAGCGCCTCGCTGGCGATCGGCGCGGGGCCGGCAGCGGCCAGTTCATAGAAGCGGCGGCGCACGTGATGGCATGGACGCCCCCTTCCGCTTCCGCCCTGTGGCGAGGAGTATGGGGCGTGGTCAAACAAAGGATATTGCCATGCCAGATGAAGTTCACGTGGTCGGTCTCGACATAGCCAAATCAGTCTTTCAGGTTCACGGGGCTGACGAGCATGGGAGAGCAATTGTCCGACGGAAGCTCAGGCGCGATGACGTGGAGCAGTTCTTTCGCGTCCTTCCGAGCTGCTTGGTTGGGCTGGAAGCTTGCCCGGGTGCACATTTCTGGGGTCGGCTGCTGCGCAGTATGGGGCACGAGGTCCGCTTGATCCCGGCGCAATACGTTCGGCCCTACGTAAAGACCAATAAGAATGATGCCGCCGATGCGGAGGCGATCTGCGAAGCAGTCACGCGACCGACGATGCGTTTCGTTCCCATCAAGGAAGAGATGCAGCAGGAGATCCTGGTCATCCACCGAGTTCGAGAGATGTTGGTTCGTCAGCGGACCCAGTTGATCAACGCGATCCGCGGTCACCTGGCGGAATTCGGCGTGATCGGTCCGAACCGGGCACACAACATCGGCCTTCTGACCGTTCTGATCGAAGATGAATCGGAAGCGCGTATTCCGCCTGTGGCGCGGCATGCGCTACGTTATCTCGTCGAACAGCTAAGAGAGGTGAAGACCAAACTCGCCCGGATCGACAGCGACCTGGTTGCCGTCGCGAGAGGTTCCAGCGCCTGCCGACGATTGATGACGATACCCGGGGTCGGCGTTGTCACCGCGAGTGCCCTGGTCTCGTCGATGCGGGATCCGGCCGACTTCAAATCCGGCCGTCATTTTTCCGCGTGGCTCGGGCTGGTGCCCAAGCAGCCATTCCACGGGCGGCAAGGAGCATCTCGGCTCGATCAGCAAACGAGGGAACGGCTATCTGCGCAAGCTGCTGATTCACGGTAGCCGTTCGATCATGCGCTGGCGAGGACGCACCTGGATTTGGCTCGCTAAATTGAGGGACCGGCGGCCTGCTAATGTTGCGGTCGTGGCGATCGCGAACAAGACGGCACGAGTTGTGTGGGCATTGCTGCGATTCGGTGGAACCTACGGCGCACTGGCGCGTGAAGCGGCATGATCTTCGCCGCCATTCTAATCGGCCCGGCTTCGGGCTGATGCGGTTGCGAGGGTAAGTAAGCAGGTGATGGCAAGACCGGGCGTACCGGGACCGGGTGAACCCGTTGGGCGCATCGAGCCTCGAGCTCGCGCAACGTGATTGGGGGCCGGTTCGCGGATATTCCATCAAGGCCCGTGGCGCAGGGTGCTCCACATCGTAGAGGCCGAATAGATGACTGCAGCCGCAGGCATTGCCGAAGCCGCGCATAAAGTCCTTGCAAAGTCGGGGGCGTCCATAGATGTGCCCAGCAGAATGCGAGCGTTACCCCGCTCTTGTCGGCGAGCACGCGATAGCCGCCATAGCCATCAACCTGCAGGATGCCGGTGAAGCCTGCGAGATGGGCGATCGGACGCTCCGCCTTGCGGTCGGGCGCGTAGACATAGGCGACGCCGGGCGGATCGGCTCCGTCCCATGCCCTACACAGCGGCGTTGGGGCCATCAGGCAGGCAAAACGACATCATTCTGGTCTACCGAAACTGAACAAGTGATTGCCCACGACGGATGAGATCGACAAGCGTTATTTTGTGACGAGCCCTGGAACCTCCCCGAGTATGTTCTTTGGTTCGACCGCGTCGCTGGTGTTCTTCCGTCCCGATCGCCCCATTTCACAGCCGCCGGGCGCAGGAGCAGTCGAGGGTGGCCGCGTTTTACGCGGCCACCGCAAGGCTTGGCCTTGATCGGCCCGAGCACGGCGGCATGCTCGATCGGATCGGGGGTGCAAAGCCCCGAGGGCTGGCGCAACTGGAAATACCCGCCGCAGTCAGCTATTGTCGTCCAGCGCGGGCGACCTCGTGGCGAAGCGTGGTGCACCGGCTGAAAGCGCCGCCGGGCCGCCTTATTCGAGCCTTGCCGGACTGAGGCGCCCGCGCCCTTTCCTTTGGCGGGCGCGGGCGCCAAGCCTCGACGAAGTGTTCGTAACCCTCCTGGGCCCGCTCGGCGACACGCATCTCTTGATTCCAAAGTTCCTTGACATTGTAAGCATAGGTCGGACCGCGGCGGTTGCCTTTCTTATGCGGCTTGACGGCCTGCAGCTCCATGTTGCGCATCTTGTGGGCGACCAGACTGGATCGCGCCCAGAGGTAGTCCTCTTGCTGCGTCAGCATATGCCGGCAAAGAACCGCCAATTTTCGTGCCACGTCGACGGCAGCAATCTGAGGGCCACGCTTGGCCCGGATTCGCGCTCACGGCTCAACCGGGCGAGTCGCGGAGGCGGCCAGCTACTAACACGAGCTCGCAGCTCATCGTGTGCATCGGCCTGCCCCCACCTTCGTGCTCCCGGTGCCTCCGTCCCGGATGGTCGCACCATACGCCGCGCATCAGAAAAGCGTAGCCGGACATCGGCACCAAGAATCTCATACCGGTTACAAACGAGATGGAAGTCTATTCCTCACCAAGGAATCCTGCCTGAGCTCCAAGCCTTTCGATCCTGCCCCCCGCATACCCAGCGCTGAACGGCCTCAGCTGCCCACTTACGTTGGTCTTGGCGGTTTCGCGCGGATGGCTTTAACCAAGGTTGCGGCCTACCTTGCTGGGTCTTTCGACTTGTAACCTAAGCTGCCGAGCAGGCGATAGCCGCCTCAAGCAAGAGCAAGGCGACGGCGCTCTGTTTCTTTTCGCCGGCAACACCTGCCAGAAGGTGTTGCGCGGGGCGTCATCGAGCAGGCAAGGACGAACTCCCAGCTTCAACGGCTCGACCGCAACGTGGTTTGCCCACGTTCTCGCTCTCTCTCTCTCATGCCGACGACGAGGCTGGACTGCTCCCCTTTGGATTAACAGCAAGCAAGATCCGAAAGTGCGGATGGCCTGACCTGCGGTAGGCCGCAGCCTTTTCAGTATCGCTAACAATTAAAACAGTTCGGAGTTTCGTTTCTGCATCCGGGAGAACTCATTCGTCAGCTAGTCGTCAACTAAACGGTCTATCTAGACCTGCGCGGTTAACCGGCCTGAACTCAATTTCGAAGGATAGGAGTGCGAATCGTCATGTATGGTCGAATTGGTGGCTCGTCCGACGTCCGCTACACGCGTAATGCCAGCGGGCAAGCAGATGCAGAAAATCAAGAGCTCGGGGACATGTTTGCCCGGATGCACTTAGCCGGATCCGATTCCAGCGGCGACTCATCGTCGGCGGCTACGCAACCGTACTCCCTCCATCCCAGACCTCCGGTGGTGGAGATCGACAGGTCTTCTTTCACGAGGGAGGTGAGGCAATTTCATGGCGATGAGATCATGCACATCGCCGACAATCCACAAGAGTATTCGGAATTCGTATCCTCCCGAGCCAGACGCGCTGCGGACGTTGCTAGGCAATACGGCATTCGCCGAGACACGGAGCAGGCGCGATATTTCAGCTACCAATTGGGAAACCAGAGTGCCGGACTGCTGAGAACGGAAGGCGGATTCAGAATGACTGATTTCGAATCCGACAGTTGGCGGCAACAATTTCCTGGCCGAACCGAGGTCACCTCCATAGTGGATCTACAGGTCGCTCATCCGCTGGCCGAGAATGCAGGCGATATTCTGCTGGAGCATCAACTTCGGATGGACGGCGAACGACCGTTGCTGAATTGGCGTGCGGCTAATCCAGAAGCACAAGCCCGCGCAGCGACGATGGGGTTTGTTGAAGTAGATGATTGCGACATGGTCCTTGACCCTACCCAGCATCCCGAAAAGTGGACGATGAACAGTGCCGGTGAATGGCAGCGTGCAGACAAACCGCCGCTCTATCTCTGCAAAACTGAGGACAGCGAAAGCAGTGATACCGAGAGCGCATCAGGTTCACCCAGATGCTCGTACGAGGATGACTTTATGTGACCGGACTCTTGTTGGATTTAGTCGCGATGGCGGGCGCCGCATCTGACTATATATGCTGTCCCATGTCATGCGCATAAGCGAAGCCGCTCGTCGGCAATGGCAGTGCGCGCAGCGAGCGGTATCCATTTGGCGTGGGTTCGCTAGCGGAGCCATTACCGCCTGCGCACCACAGGTTTTCTTTATGAACTTCGTAGATCCGAACGGTTTGTGATGACGGCATCAGCGAACGACTTGGCGCCGTCTTCTCCGACGCCATAGTCCCAGATCGAGTCAATCGAAACGCGCCAAGCTGAAACGACGTCGAGCCGCTCGGCTACCTGGCCGACGTGTTCGCCAGGATCATCACCGGCTACCCCAACAGCCCGATCGGCGACCCTCTGTCTAGGCGCATATATCGCCATGCAAGCAGTCCAGCAGCTGAAAACGACGTCTGCCGCGGCCCACGCCGGCTTCCGATTACATAGGGTAATCGCGGGGTTGGGAACACTGGCGCGGTTGCGATGCGTTGGAAGGATGGTTGCCCCCTATAGGATGAAATACGGGCTCACGACCACACAGCCGAGCCCAGCATCAAACGGGAGACAACCATGAAGCAGTTTATCGGCCTCGACGTGTCATTGAAAGATACATTCGTCTCGTGCGCGAAGGAGGCAAGCGGATCTGGCGCGGAAAATGCCCGTCCGATCCGAAACTGATAGCACAGGTCATCCGCAAGCGTGCTCCGAACGCCGAACGTGTCGTGTTCGAATCGGGACCCCTGGCGGTTTGGTTCTATCATGCGCTGACGCTGGAAGGCTTGCCGGCGATCTGCATTGATGCCCGCCATGCCAAGGCGGCGCTGGATATGGCGCCGAACAAGACCGATGCAAATGACGCGGACGGGCTCGCGCATCTTGCCGAGGTCGGCTTTTACCGCGAGGTGCGAGTGAAGAGCTTTGACAGCATGCTGGTTCGCACGCTCGTCGCAGCGCGCAATCAGCTGCTCAAGATGACAACCCAGCTGTCCAACCAGATCCGCGGTCTGATGAAGACGTTCGGCCTGGTCGTCCCAAGGGTGCGGGACGCGTGTTCGAGGACCATGTGCGCAGCCTGCTAGCGAACAATGCTGGGCTACAAGCAGATTATCATGCCGTTGCTCGATGCCTGGAGTGCGCGCCCGCGCTGCCGAATTGAGCAAGCAGCTTGTCGCTTCGGCCCGCTCGAGTGAGCAATGCCAGCTGCTTGCGTCGATCCCGGGCGTCGGCTCGGTGACGGCTTCCTCCTTCGTTGCGGCGATCGAGGATCCGGAAAACTTCAGAAAGTCGCGCTCGGTCGGCGCCTGGATCGGCCTAACCACCAGACGTTACCAATCGGGCGAAGTCGATTACGACGGTCATATATCCCGGCGGGGCGACAACCATCTACGCGGACTGTTGTATGAAGCGGCGACCGTGATCCTCACGCGCACCAAGGCCGATAGCGCGCTGCGTATATGGGCTTCAAGGAGAAAATCGGGTTCAAGCGAGCCGCCGTCGCGGTCGCGCGCAAGCTTGCCGTGATCATGCATGCCATGCTCCGAACGGGCGAACTCTTCGAGCGCTGCATCGCTGCTGAAGCCTGACATGCGCAACAAGACGCCAGAGGCAGCGCTCTTCTGAACTGACTTTTCTATCGTTTGCGCCTACGCTGTGGACGCGCCGATCCGTCCCTGTCGGGACGCGGACAGGATCATTCCGCGATGTGGGCTGCACTTGCCACTATTCTGGTAGCAAAGTGCGTCAATTACATTGGAAGATCCGTCCCACGAAGACCTATCCTGCGGCGGGCTGTCTCGACCGCGTAAACGACCCTGTACCCGGCAAACGGCATCACCCGCACCGCAGAAGTTGAAGGCGCTTTAAAACCAGCCAAGCTTACGACGGAACAACCAAACAACCGTAGGTCGGAGAAAGATCGAATTTAGCCTTGACGGAGCTGCGATTTAAACGACCCACATCGGCGGGCCGATTGCCCCGTATGGCTGGAGAACCTGCGCCAGTCCATCGCGCTCGTTGGCACGCCCGAGCGCTGCGTGCATGTGGCTGACCAGGAGAGCGACCTCTACGAGCTCTATTGCACCGCGCAGGCCCTTGATACCAGCTTCCTCGTGCGGGTGCAGACGAACAGGCTGGCCGAGCGGCCTGCCGGTTCTGCCCCACACGATCCAGCTCATCGCGTCTCTGCCCAACTTGCGGCGGCGCCTTGGTCGGGACATCGCATTACGGTCGATCAGGACGAGACGACCTGGCTGCAAGTGAAGTTCGCCGCTATCAATACCTTGGCGCCGGGGGGCAAGCACAAGTGCCACAGTCCGCAAGTTCTGACTTACATCCACGCCCTCGAAGAGAATCCGCCGCCCCGGTCACGAGCCGCCGCCGGCAATAGCAGCGCTTGACGTAGCCGAAGCCCGTGGCGTAAATCCCCAGTAGCGAGCAACGGCGTGCAGCCACACGTTGAACCGCACCTCCCGTGTCGCCGCACCGTGATGTTCGACCAGCGCCTTCGGGTTGTCGAACTTTTGTGTCCCGCGCGGTTATGTGCCCTGCCGCCAGCTTTTGAACAGTATTGTAGACCTGCACGACACATAGCGTGAAGGAGGCCCAGAGCCGATCAAGATCGGAAACTTGGTCGTCGGTCCGACATTCGAACGCGTGCGATTGTGGCGCAGCAGAAGACCTGACGACCGTTCAATTCGAATTGATGGCTGATGTGGGAGCTGGAAGGCCGAGCCAATGCGCAAGCAGCAGTGCCGACGGTGGCAACAGATA
>NZ_JBWKME010000168.1:0-4764 GCF_056431085.1 Mesorhizobium waitakense
GCGCTGGCCCCAAGGGCCGGCCTCGAACGCCGCCAGCGCCTTTTCGGCGGCATCGGCATCGACGGCGCGGTAGATTTCCTTGAGTGCGCTGGCGAGGCTCTTGCGGTCTTTCCAAGACACGAAGTCCATCGAGTTGCGCAACAGGTGGACGATGCACGTCTGGACGATCGCCTCCGGGAACACTGCGGTGATCGCGTCTGGGAAGCCTTTCAGGCCATCGACAACAGCCAGAAGGATATCCTCCGTGCCACGGTTCTTGAGCTCGTTCATCACCCGCAGCCAGAACTTGGCACCTTCATTCTGCTCGAGCCAGAGGCCCAGCACCTCCTTTGCACCATCGGCGCGCACGCCCAGTGCGATATGGATGGCCTTGTTGCGGACCATCCCTTCATCGCGGATCTTGACCTGGATCGCATCGAAGAAGACCAGCGGGTAAATCGGATCGAGCGGCCTTTGCTGCCAGCTGGAGACTTCGTCGAGCACGGCGTCCGTCACCGTTGAGATCAGGTCCGCCGACACTTCGATGCCGTACAGATCGCGCAGGTGCCCGGTGATCTCCCGGGTGCTCATGCCGCGCGCGTACATCGATACGATCTTGTCATCAAATCCGGGAAAACGGCGCTGGTACTTGGCGATCAGCTGCGGATCGAAACTCGACTGGCGGTCGCGCGGAACATCGATATCCAGCTTGCCGGTCTCGGTCGTCACCGTCTTGCGGCCATAGCCGTTACGCGTATTGCCAGCGTCTTCGCCGCTCGCCAGATGATGGTCCATCTCCGCGTTCAGTGCGCGCTCCGTCAGAGCCTTCTTGAGCGTATCCAGCAGGCCGCCCTGTTCGAAGGCAGTAGTGGCTGTGCCTCCTGCCAGCAGCTGGTCGAGAAGATCATTCGGTATTGCAGGTTCTTTGCGTCGGGTCATAGTAGGAATCCTTTTTACCCAGTATGCCCGCCCGCACACGGAATTCCTGACAGTCCCTGTTCGTCAGGGCCTGTCCGCGCGAGACGCAGGAGATGGTGTTCGACGCCCACGATCGGGCCTTTGCCTTCTTCGGCGGCGCCTGCACGCGCGGCACTACGACAACATGAAGACGGCGGTGGAAACGATCTTTGTTGGCAAGGACCGCCCATACAATCGCCGCCTCCTGCAGATGTGCAGCCATTATTTGGTGCAGCCGGTCGCCTGCACGCCGGCGTCTGGCTGGGAGAAGGGTCAGGTCGACAACCAGGTCGGGCTGGTGCGCGAGCGCTTCTTCACGCCAGGCTGCGCTTCAAGACCTATGAGGAGCTGAACGCCTGGCTGCAGGACAAGTGCGTCCCCTACGCCAAGGCGCACCGTCACGTCGAGCAACCGGAACGAACGATCTGGAACGTGTTCGAGGAAGATCGCGGCAAACTGGTCGAGTATCGCGGCCCCTTCGACGGATTTCCACACGGTGCCGGCCTCCGTGTCGAAGACCTGCACGGTTCGCTTCGACACCAACAAATACTCCGTCCTGTCGACGGCCGTCGGCCGCCCGGTCGAGATCCACGCCTATACCGACAGGATCGTCATCCGCCAGGATGGCGTGGTCGTCGCCGAACATGCCCCCTCCTTCGGGCGCAACGAGACAGTCTACGATCCCTGGCATTAGGTCCCTGTACTTGCCCGCAAGCCCGGTGCGCTGCGCAATGGCGCCATTCCGGGACTGGCTCTGCCACCAGCGATGGAGCGTATCCGACGCAAATTGAAGGCGCATGACGGCGATCGGCAGATGGTATCGATCCTGGCCACGGTGTTGACCGACGGCATCGATTCCGTGGAGGCTGCCTGCCAGGAAGCGCTCGATCAGAATGTCTGCTCATCCGCCGTCATCATCAACATCCTGGCGCGGCGGCGCGATCCAGCGCCGGCCGTGACTGGCATGCCCGACTTCAACGCTATTGCGATGGGACGAAACATTCGGCCGTCGGGCCTCGGTTTCTTTCGACGGTTTTGTTCTGGGGGCTCAGCGCCTGTCAGCTGTCGCCAGGAAGTACGATGTTGGCAAAGAGGCGGCCGGCCGAGCGTACGTGCGTTTCCGCGAGGAACCTGTCGCGATCGTGGTGACACAGAACGGCAAGGGCTGCGCGACTATCGTGACGCCCTCAAATTTCCCAAATTGGCGGTCTCTGCCGGGGCAATGGTCCCCGCACACGCCCTCCTTCGACGCCGGACACATGAACTGGGCGTACCCAGCGAAATCGACGAAACCGACGCCGGCGTATGGCTCCATGTGGAAAGAGGTCGCCGACCTGTGCCTCTTTACGAGCAGGTGCTTCTGCAACGCGACGGCTACGCGCTAATCATGCTCTCCCGTGATGTACCCGCGGGAAATGACCTCTTCAGAGCGGCTTAAACGCCGTCTGAATCCCGATCGATAGTGCGGTCAGAAAGAAGCCGCAAATCTATTCGTTGCGATCGCCGAAGAGGTCGCCGCGCTTTTTGTATGTGATGTCGTGCCGGTGAAGGTGCTCCGGCTTTCGTGCAGCATACGGGAGCGTTGGCAGAATGCGCGGCGCGGAAGGAGAGTGCCGCGATATCGGATAAATAACCGAAATATCTTTACTTTTTGCACGTTTTGCGTGACAATCACGTTTAAACAGGAAAGTCGTAGCTATGTTGTTGGAATTTCGGATAAAGAACTTTCGTTCGTTCCGGGACGAGGCTGTTCTACGCATGACGGCGAGCAGCGACACTTCGATGCAGGCCACCCATACGCGTGAGACCGGACTGGAAAAGGCCAAGCGCGTGGTAAACGCGGTTGCCATCTTCGGAGCCAACGCTAGCGGCAAGACCAATGTGGTGCGCGCTCTTCAATTCATGCAGCTCATGGTCGCAACCTCTAACCAAGTCCAGCCGGATCAAGAGAGCAATCTGTCGCCGTTCGCGCTGCGTCCAGAGGCCGCGAGCTATCCGACGCTGTTGGAGATGACGTTCCTAATCGATGGGGTGCGGTACCAGTACGGCTTCGAGTTCACACGTCGCGCGATCATTGAGGAATGGCTCCAAGTCTACGAGACTGCCAAGCCGCAGGTCTGGTTTCATCGCAAGCGCGATGAGAAGACGGGAAAATATAGGTACACCTACAGTGACTATTTCCTTGGCCAGAAAAAGGTGTGGGAGGGCGCCACGCGCAAGGAAGTGCTCTTCCTAACCACGGCGGTTAATCTCAACAACGAACAGTTGCGCCCGCTCTACCAGAAGTTCGTCGACGATATGGCGGTTTCCCTCCAAGGCGGCGCGATCGGGACCGATTTCACCGCCAACTATGTCCAGGATTCCGGGAGCCAGCGGCGCGTGGTGTCGTTACTCTCTGCCGCTGACACTGGGGTTTCCAGCTTGGCCTTTGACAAGAGACGTGGGCAGCAGTTGCAGGTGAATCTGGCAAGCGGCCTGCACGAAACATCTGAGGTGGAATTCAATATGCCGCAGCTGGGTCACTTGGCCAACGGTGTGACCTATCCCTTGGACTTCCAGGACGAGTCATCCGGGACTCAGATTATTTTCAGCTTGGCGGGACCGGTGCTCGACATTCTTCAGCGCGGTCGATTGCTGGTGGTCGACGAACTTGACCGAAGCCTGCATCCGTTGTTGGTGCAGCAACTGGTCGCAATGTTTAACGATCCTCAGCAGAACCGGCATGGCGCCCAACTGATCTTTACCACTCACGATGTCTCACTCCTCGACAGCAAACACCTGCGCAGAGACCAGATCTGGTTCGCGGAAAAGGACCAGGGGCAGGCTTCACATTTCTTCCCGCTCCTCGACTTTTCGCCGCGGAAGGGTGAGGCCCTGGAAAAGGGCTATCTGGGCGGACGCTACGGTGGCATACCGATCCTGGAACCGTTGCAGGACTAGCCTATGGAGAGACGAGCACGTTCTGAATCATCGCTCCGCCGCACTCAGGGCCGCAAGAAGAGCTCGCCGCGCATTCTCATTGTCTGCGAGGGCGAAAAGACCGAGAGAAACTATTTCAATGCGATACGACGCGAACGGCGTCTCAGCGGCGCACGCGTGCAAATCTTGCCGTCAGATTACGGGACGGATCCTCTCAGCGTAGTGAATTATGCCCTAGACAAATTCCTCGCCGAGGGGAGGGCGTTCGACGAAGTCTATGCCGTTTTCGATCGCGACGATCACCATACCTACAACAATGCTTTGGACCGGGCGTCCGCGCTCAACAACAGCTATAAGAATGAGGCGGGCGTCCGTGTCCCTTTCGCGGCCGTCCCATCCGTGCCGAATTTCGAGCTATGGCTGCTACTCCATTTCAAAAGCGTTCTGGCACCCATACACCGAACTGAGGTTTACGCCGAACTGAAGAAGCCTGCCTTTTACCCGACCTACGCGAAAAACAGCGCCACAGTCTACGATGATACCAAGGGCAATATCGGGACTGCTACGCAGCGTGCGACGCACCTTCGGGAATCATTCAATCCGGCCGACGGGTCTGACCCGTACACAGACATCGACCTAGTCGCCAACAAACTCCTATCGATCCCTGTACCGTGGGGATAACCACCTTCCAAATCGTGGTCTTGTTCGGTCTTCCCCTGGATGGGAGGCCGACTTCGATCACGACGCCCGTACTCGCCATTGGGTGGACTGCGCCGCCATGCGCCTCAGCAATTACCTTTGAGCACCGATCATCTCAACCCAATGGTGCGTGCCTGGTCGAACGTGACAAAGCCTGAGGCTAGTACCTCTGCACAGAGGTTATGACGGGTTGAACCGGCTGAAGTTTGG
>NZ_JBWKME010000169.1:0-17161 GCF_056431085.1 Mesorhizobium waitakense
GCGCTGGCCCCAAGGGCCGGCCTCGAACGCCGCCAGCGCCTTTTCGGCGGCCTGAGCGTCGACGGCACGGTAGATTCCCTTCAGGGCTGTCACGAGCGGCTTGCGATCCTTCCAGGACACGAAGTCCATTGAGTTCCGGCAGGAAGAGTACGGCGGGCCGCCAGAAGGTAGGGATCGACGGAAATCCGGGCATGAGCACGACCGCCGTCGCCCTGCGGCGTACGTGCAGTAGTATCCTGCGCGCGTCAGGCTCTCGTCATCGAGATGCCAGCCGTCGGCAGCGTTCCCGTCACGGAAGCGAAGATCGAAGGCGCTGAGGGAGGCGTACTCGGGCAACGGACCCGCGTGCGCACCGATGGCCAGCTTGATACGAGCGGCGATATCCATGATTTGGATCCTTTCTTTGCACGATAAATGAAGTCGCTCACCAAGTGGCGAGGGTCATATGCGTGCGAAAGAAAGGGCGCCCATAAACATGGGACGAGCGGGTCGGCTGCGACAAACGGTGTACAATGCTTCTTCATAGTCTGCGTTTGTGAAGCGGGCGACGTATGCAGCCTCAAACATTTCGAGAAGGCCGTCCCCCGATTCCTCTCAAGCTACTAATGAACACCTCGGCCGCGCGGCCAACAACGTCTAGCTTCCAAACACCATCGTCACAGTAATATGCGTTCCGTATCCCCTGCTTGATCTCACGCCGCAGCAGTTCATCATTCGGAGCCTTGGCGTGTAGCCAATGATCGCCTCGGAGAGCGCACAGAACCTGCTCCAATTCCTGGGTGCCGAATTCGAGCGTTACACAAATTCGTTCGGCTCGGGGCAGGGTTTCGGCGACCGCGACCGCGCTATAGCCGGTGAGCGCTGCTGAAGATGACGAACCGTTGTCAGGCACGGTAACCTCGTTGCGATACCAAGCCTGGGCCTGCATAAACTCCAGGTCCGATGAGCGGCCTTCAAACTGAATTTCGCCATACCCACGCGGGCCAAGCCCGCTGTGTACGTCGATCACGCAAATACGCTCACGCTGGAAACCATATAGCTTGAGCAGCCGCCGCCATAGTATGTTTGAAAATGCCGGCGAGAGGCCGCCAAAAAACATGCCGTCGGGGAATTCATATTGACCCTTGGTTAACGCCGAAATGAAGGCCTGATGACCGTTTTGCTCGACATAAGAGCGAATGGCCACTTCAGCAGTTTCCCGCGACGGCCCCTCCCAGCATTGTGGGACCACCAAGTCGTGTAATTTGCGGTACTCATCGTTCCTTGGAAGCGGCTTAGCATGATCTATGAAGTTGCGATTGAGGTCGACGTTGCACTCGTCCACTCGTCTCAGATAGGCAAAGCCATGGGGACTGAGCGCGTGGACGAGTAGGACGGCGGTGTCGCCGTTTCGCTCGGCAAGGAGGCGCTGCTCCAGAATTCCGATCAAACACCCCGAACCGCAGAACCCTTCCACTCCATGTAGACCCGTCGTCACGATCACAAGGTTAGGGAGTGCGATATCACCAACGAGGGCCACGTCGGTAGTAAGTTCTTCGCCGTTCGGACCAAATCCACAGTGGCGGTATTGCAAAGGTTTGGCACCGACGCGGATCGCGGCCTCCCGGAATTTGTGCCGCGCCTCCTGGTAATGCGCCGAGAAAAAGGCCTTCATATTGGACATGGGTTACTCCGCGGAGAGCACAGCGCGCACCAGCGTGGTGGAATGGCGATCGGGCGGAAAATCGCGTCGAATTGGCTTCGCGATTATCGTGGCCCGGGATTGAAGATGCGATCGAGACGCCTGGTCAGCACGATGCCAGGAATGCTGACCACCAAGAAGAGCAGTCCGACCATCGAGATTGGCTCGAGATAGCGGTAGTAGATATTTGCCTCTTGTCGCGCCACGCCCATGACTTCCATAAGGGAGATAACCGACAGGATCGGCGTCTCCTTGAACATTGCGATGAAGTAATTAGCCAGCGCCGGGATCATCGGTGGAATGGCCTGGGGGAGGACAATGTGCCACCAAGTATGCCAATCAGACAGGTTGCAGGCCTTGGCGGCGTCCCACTGCCCACGCGTCACATTGTCGATTCCAGCGCGGTAGACCTCGGAAGTGTAGGCCGCGTAATGCAGACCCAAGCCCAACACCCCACAACTGAGGGGCGACAAAACGATGCCAAGGTCGGGCAGGATGTAGAAGAGGAAGTACAGCTGAACGAGCAGCGGCGTGCGACGAATGAACTCTACAAAGAACCTGACCGCCCGCCGGATCGCTACGCTTTGGGCACGCTGAGCGAAGGCAAAAAGCAGCCCGAGCGCCATGGCCATGGCCGATCCAAGCAAGGTGGCCTCAATGGTCACCAGCAAGCCCGCCAGCAGATCAGGCAAAATCTTGGCTACGAATTGCCAATCCCATGTCACAGGTCAGGCCTTCCAGCTGCGGTCGAGGCCAAAATTGACACGCTGCTCTAGTCTCTGCGTGGCCCATGCGATGGCAGACGCCATGATGAAATAAAGGACCAGGATTGAGAGATATGGGCCTGCTGTCTGGCCAGTTTGCATTCGGACGATTTGGGCATTGAAGGTCATGTCCGCCAACGAAATGAGAGAGACGACCGAGGTTGCTTTCAGGAGTTCGATCCCGGCGTTGCCGAGGGCTGGAAGCATGATGATGAACGCCTGCGGCATAATGATGTGTCGTAACGTTTGGCTCTTGGTCAAATTCAGGGCCAGTGCGGCTTCATGCTGGTCAGCAGGGACGGCGCGCACAGCCGCCCTTACAACTTCGGCTGCATAGGCGCCAACGTTCAATCCGAGCGCAAGCGAACCGGCTTGGAACGGAGACAGACGAATGCCAAACAACGGCAGCGCGAAATAGACCCAGAACAATTGCACGATGACCGAAGTGCCTCGGAAGAATTCGATGTAGGCGGTGCTGGCCCATCGCACGGCAGCAACCCGTGACAATCTCCCTAGGCCTGCAATCAATGCGGCGGGCAAGGCAACGAGCGCTCCGGCGACCGTTATCTCCACGGTCACCACCGCCCCTAGAAGGATCAGTTGCAAGAAACCCAAGCCTTGACCCATCAGTGACATGGAGAACCAGCCCTCCCCGCCTTTAACACATCGTCCGAAGGGTTGGACACGGTCACAGACGTTGACCAGCAGCGAGAATCTTCTTCAAGAAGGCGCGCGTCCGCTCGCAAGAAGGCTCGCGGAAAATCTTGTCGGGAGCTCCTTCTTCGACAATGGAACCTGCATCGAGAAAAAGCACCCGATCGGCAAATTCATGGGCAAAGCTCATCTCGTGCGTGACAAGCAACATTGTCATGTCCGTCTCCCGGCTGAGCCGGGTGATCACGGCCAGCACCTCCTCGACCAGTTCCGGATCCAAGGCAGAGGTGATTTCGTCGAGGAGAAGGATTTGCGGCTTGAGCGCCAGCGCCCTGGCAATGCCGACGCGCTGCTTTTGACCCCCCGAAAGGGCGGCCGGCCGTTCATTTGCCTTGTCCTCAAGTCCCACCATCTTCAGCAACTCCAGCCCGGCCTTCCGGGCTGCGTCTGGGCTACTTTGCTTGTTCAGGATTGGCGCGAGGGTGACATTCTCCAGCACCGTCTTGTGCGGGAACAGATTGAAGTGCTGGAAGACCATCCCGAACTGGCTTCGCATCCGGCTCAAATGCCGTGCCGAGGCCGCCTGCGCTGACCCGTTGCGCAGCTCGGAAAAGACCGATTGTCCGCCTACCAAAACCTCTCCGCCATCGATCCCCTCCAGGGTCATGAGGATGCGCAGCACGGTAGTCTTGCCGGACCCGGACGGGCCGATCAAAGCCAGTCTTTCCCCGCTGGCCACGGCAAAGGAAAGCTCATTGAGAACAGTTCGCCCGCCAAAGTGCTTGCGGACACCCCGAAACTCTACGGCCGGGATCGTCATCGTGGATTCTTCCAGATTTGATATTCGTGCCATCTCAGCAATCTCTCCGTGCGGCACCCAGACCGGAGGCTGGTGCTGCACGGAGAGCAGCAGCTCATTGGGAGGCTGAACACAGAGCTGCCGTCGTCTGCCCCTCGCGCAAGGGCACATGCGAAGAAAGGGCGTACTTTGCCATAATCTGCGCATAGCGGCCGTTCGCGACGATCTTCGCAAGCCCCTGGTTGTAGAGGTCCCGAAGGGCGACATCTTCCTTGTTGAATGCGGCCCCCCCACACCCGATCGGCGTTCCCTTTACCGGAAAGACGACAGCCAATTGGGCATCCGAATTTTGACCCTGCAAGGCTTCCAGCGAAGCATCCGGCAGCGCAAACAGGTCAATGCGCCCATCTTGGAGCATTTTGACTGCGCTGACACCATCCGGAAAGATAACCATGTTTTGCGGTGCGACGCCTGCTTCTGTTGCGAAACGCTGCTCTGAACAACCACCACAAACTCCGATGCGCAGATTCGCGTCAGCCACATCCTTATAACTTTGGATCTTTCCTTTGAGAGCGGCTTTCATCATGAAACCCTCGGAGTTGCATACGACCGGCTCCGAGTAGATTACTTGCTCGCAACGAGCAGGCTTGATGAAGAGCGCACCGGAAGAAATGATATCGACCCGGCGCGCCTGGAGGGCGGGAATCATGGCGCCGTAGTCCATCACCTGTGCTGCGAAATTGGAAATACCCGTGGAAGCAAGGGCTTCGCGGTCTATATCGGGACCAACGCCTGTGAGCGAGCCGTCAGCTCCAACGACCATCCATGGCGCCTCGTTGGCGACCCCGGATGTTATGGTTCCTTTTTGCTTGAGGGCATCGACCGCGTCCTCAGCCGATGCCGTCCGGATTCCAGATGCCGTGGCCGCGCAAAGAACGGCAGTTGCAATCGCCGCATAAACTGCGCATCGGCTCGCGAAGTTGTGGTGTCCGCTCATATCCGTTCCCTTTGTTTCTTGTTGATGTGAAGCCGGGCCGACTTCGATCCCGGAGGGCGCCACGGCTCCAGATCCCTCCCGAGGCCTGCCGTGCCGAACTTTCTCGCTGATCGGACCAATTTTTAACACGAAACGATGCATGTCAATCTTCAAATTGGCATGATCCAATTGAGGCCGCCGTCAGAAGGCGCCTCCCGGAGAGTGGACCTCCGATACAAGAATGAGATGCGAGATCACCCGCAGGATAACGACGCCGGACGGCGTCGGCGAAACCGGTGATCCGGCCACAGTTCGATCAGATGGCCGGTGCGCCTGGTTCCGGGTCGCTGGCAAGCAGGCGCGCGAGCATCTCTACGCCGCGCTGGAAGTCATTGTCTTCTCGAACGGAGTCGCCGACGGTTAGCCTCACCGCATGCGGGTCGGCCTCCCGGCCGACGATGAAGGGATCCGGACCTGTGATCAGCAAACCTCTTCGCCTGGCCTCTTCTACGAATGGGCCAGTCCGCCAGAGGCCGGGAAGCGGCAACCAGACATGCAGCGAGGCCGGGTGCGAACCTCTCTGAGCGTTTCCCAGCGCGCGATCGAGAATCTTATGACGGCGCGCGAGCTTGCGCCTCTGCCAAGAGATGAGATCGTCCATCGTTCCGTCCGTCAGCCATCTGCAGCTGATCTCGGCAACAAAGGGATTCGTCATCCATCCTGTCGTTCTCAGGCGAGAAATTGCCCGCGACACAAGTATCTCGGGCACCAGGAGATAGCCGGTTCGCAGTGAGTGGAGAACACTTTTGGAAAAGCTCGTCGCATAGCAGGTGCGCTCTGGCGCAAACGCGGCTATCGGAGGCAGTCTCTTCTCCATCAGCGGACCGAAAACGTCGTCCTCTAAGATCCACACGTTGAATTGCCGTGCGATGCCCGCAATGGCTCGTCGGCGATCCTCGTCCATCAAGCTGACCGTGGGATTGTTCAGCGTCGGGGTGACGCAAATGGCCTTCACGCGCTCACGATTGCAAAGGGTCACAAAGGCATCCGGAAGAATTCCATATTCGTCGCTGGCCAGGCCGCGCAGCTGCAGTTTCAGTATGGCGGATTCCGTGATGACGCTGCTGTCAACCAAATGATCGGCCGCGACGATATCCCCTGGCTCCGTGACCGACGCGAGTGCGACCCAAAGGCCGTGCTGACAGCCATTGGTTATCAACAACGTCTCCGGCGAGGCCTTCAGATCAAGCGTCTTCAGCCACTCGGCGCCCACCATTCGATGATGGTTCAGCCCTACGATCGGCCGGTGCGCAAGAAGCGATTCCAGCTCTCGTGATTTCGAAAGCGTAGCCAGCATGCCTCTCAGCGCCTCAAGATGCTTTTCTCCTGCGATCGGCGCCATTGTCGAGAAGTCCAGGAGGTCTTCTTCCCTTTTATCGACGATCGAGCTCGGCACTTTGTCGGGATTTGCGTAGCGAACGAAGGTGCCGCGCCCGATTTCCCCTGACACGAGCCCGCGCCGTTCGAGTTCAGCATATGCCCTGAAGATGGTCTGAACACTCACTCCCATTCGGAAGGACAGATCGCGGTGAGGAGGCAGCCGTTCTCCAGGTTTGAGTTCACCGGCGTCGATGGCAGCAGCGACCGCGTCGGCAATCGCCAAGTAACGAGCCCCTCCTGAGGCGGAAACGATCGGCTTCCAGGTCCAACGCATCCTCGCGCCTCCGCATATTGGCATGATCCAATACGCTGATTGACATGCCTTGTGCCTGTCGTATCACCTAGCGGCTCCAAACGCAAAAGAGTACAGTGATGTCCCGGTTTACATTGGAAGAATATTCCCATCGCCTTGCGAGAACCAGGGACGCGATGCTGCAGCGCCAAATCGAGGTTCTGCTGATCACGTCGCCTGAGAACATGAACTATCTCACCGGCTATGACGCCTGGTCTTTCTACACGCATCAGATGGCGATCATTTCTCTCGACCGTGAGCCAATCTGGATCGGACGTGGCATCGACGTACCATGTGCCACAGCTACAAGTTATCTGCAGCCAAACGACGTGATTGGATACCCGGATCAATACGTACAATCGACTGAACGCCATCCGATGGAATTCATCGCTCAGGAGTTGGAGCGAAGAGGCCTTGGAGGGCGCATCCTTGGCGTTGAGATGGACAACTACTACTTCACAGCGCTCTGCTATGAGAAGCTAAAGGCCTCATTGCCCCGTTGCACTTTCAGGGACGCCTCGAACCTGGTGAACTGGGTTCGTATCATCAAGTCCAGAGCCGAAATCGAGCTGATACGGCAGGCAGGGGTTATAGCTGACCGCGCCATGGCCACAGGGGTCGAAGCTATTTCGCCCACAGTCAGGCAATGTGACCTGGCCGCCCGCATCATGCAGGCTCAGATTGTCGGCACCGAATCCTTCGGAGGCGCGGTTCCAGGCGGGCTGGTCATGGGAATAGGCCCCAGGGCCGACGCCCCCCACCTTTCCTGGACTGACGATCCCGTCGGCTCTGACGTCGTGGCCAATATTGAGCTCGGGGGCTGCCGCGCCCGATATCACGCCGGTCTGGCCAGAAGCGTCTATCTGGG
This sequence comes from Mesorhizobium waitakense, assembly GCF_056431085.1. Lineage (NCBI taxonomy): Bacteria > Pseudomonadati > Pseudomonadota > Alphaproteobacteria > Hyphomicrobiales > Phyllobacteriaceae > Mesorhizobium > Mesorhizobium waitakense. Next base: position 7,475 of record NZ_JBWKME010000169.1, read on the forward strand.
CAACCCACCCGATCAATTGCGACATCTGGCAGCCGTCGTGCGTGAAGGCATGGAAGCAGTATTCTCCACTGTCGCGCCGGGCCGGACATGCGCGCAACTCGAAGAGGCTTGGCGCGGCGTGCTCTCACGTTTTGGGTTCAACAAGCCATCCAGGATCGGGTACTCGATCGGTTTGGGTTATCCACCGGACTGGGGCGAGCACACGGCCAGCCTGCGTCCTGGCGACACGACCGAACTCCGGCCCAATATGACCTTCCACGTCATTCTGGGCATGTGGCAGGGTGCCTTGAGCTTTGTCCTCAGCGAAACCATCCTGGTTACCGACAATGGCCATGAGTCCTTCTGCCGGATGCCTCGCGAACTATTTGTCGTTTCCTAGGAGTCGATCGTTGACCACCTTGTTGCCGCCACCTAAGCCATTGGGCTTGCTTCGTCTCGATGAGCCGGAACCCGCGAGCTATCCTTCGCGATGTCTCGGCGAAATCGGCCTTTTCCCGCAAGGAGTGATCGAGGAGGTCGTCGAAGGGGTCTCGGTTCCCGACATCCTTCAAGATCTCCCCCATGTGCGCGGAGCCTATCTTCGCGCCTCTCGTCGACTGCGGGAACGGGGTTGCTCGGGGGTTGTCTCTAACTGTGGCTATTCGGTGCTTTACCAGGAGGCTATTGCCTCTGCGGCAGGCGCCCCCACCGTCTCTTCCAGCCTGCTGCTGCTACCGCTCCTCACCGCCATCATCCCCTCGGATCAGAAGATCGCAATCATCTGCTTCGATAGGACAGCTTTGTCCGATGCGCATTTGCGAGCTGCCTGGCCGCAAGCCGACCACGACAGAATCCTCAAGGCAGGGATCGAAGGAACGGATGCCTGGCAGCTGATAAATCGGGCCGATGCCACTTACGATTGGGCCCTCATCAGCACCACACTGGATCATGTCTGCAGGACATACTTGCTTGATGAAAAACTCGGCGCGATTATCGTGGAATGCTGTGCGTTCTCCCCTTTTGTCCCTCAAATTCAGAGGCTGCTTCAATGTCCAACGTTCGACATCGTTTCTACGGTTAGCGCACTGCTCACTCAGGCATGAACTCGCAGTTGCTGCACGAGTCTCCGCCGCCCTCTTCTGGTCTATGCGATCTTCTGCCCTTCCAGCCGGAAAACCTTCGTTTGCCAACCTTGGGGGCGGTAAGGTCACGCGATCACGACAACGTATGGACGCCGCCGCTGCAGCTCTGATTTTGTCGCTCTGGCCCGATCGTCTCGCCAACAGATTGCTGACTGGAATCGGGCCAGGAGAATTCCAGAGCTTCACGTATTGCGGAACCACCACGGCATGAAGTCCTCAACCCAGCCATGACGCTGACCGCTGGACTACGGCTCGGTAGCGAGGATGGGAATATCATCACGCGTTAGTCTAGCCGCGTACCCGTTCCGCCGGTTCCGTTTTGATGCGCTCGCCCGGCCGCTTCGGGAACAGGACCGACGCAACCACCCGGCACCTCGCGTCGACATCGCTAACCTGCCTTGACTTCGACCGACATCACGGACCACGCCGAGGCGATGTCTCTCGATTCCTGACCGTGCCCTCGATCGCGTCGACTTTTTACCTGGAACACGATGCGCTACGCCGGCCCAGCGTCGCTCACATTGGCCATTGCAATCCCTTTCAGCGATCCGGCTTGTGCTGATTAATCTAGCTGTACGCAGAAGCCGGACAGGATCCACAAAGCAAACTGATCGACTGGATTTTGAAAAGATTTCCGGTGACGACACCTCGTCGGTCTCGATGTCGGACACGGCCGATTTTTCCAATCGGGCCATTCACTTTTGCCCGCCTTATTGCGGTATCGAAATACAGGCGCAACACAGATTTCATGCAAAATCACATTAGCATCGTGGCGAATGTGCTAGGGCTTTGAGGCGCCCCTTCGGGAAACAATTCGCTCACGATCACATTACGCTTCGCCGGGGAGCCTTGCGTGCCAGCGGCAGTGTCGGTCGCAAAATTGTTGCAGGAACCGATCATGCAAGCCCCCCATATGACTAGAGTGCAATTAACGGAAAAGCTTGGTTCGGTCGACCGGGGCAGTTACCAAGTCGGCACCAATGCACGCTTAGCCACGGGGCTCGGCCATTATCTCCATCTGACGGATGGTGTTCCTAAATCTGAGCACCTGTTCGACCTGCTGTCCGCTTTTGCCTTGCAGCTTGATTGCCCATGGACCGCTTATTGCTCCCTTCCCTCCAGCCAGAGGCCGCAAAATTCGGACCGGCGCCCTCCGGCCGCCATGGTGAACTACCCGGAAGATTGGCAGGAGCGCTATTTCAAGATGGGCTTCGAAAGAATTGATCCGATCCTAAAGACTGGTCGAAACCGGGTCAGCGCCTTCCGGTGGAGCGAGGTATACGCCGACGCAAATACAACTGAAAGAGAACGACTCTTTTTTGAAGAAGCTGCAAAATTCGGATTACGATCGGGCGTTAGCATTCCATTATACGGGCCCAGTGGCAGCTTCGCGATCTCGAGCTTCGCTCGACCTTCGGACGACGATTTGCAAAGCATAGCGATCACCTACTTGCATCTGGCCGCATTGCATTTCCATCTCAAAATTGCAGGGCATCCAGCGTCGACGTCGTCTAGCAGAAATCCCAATCTTACTATTAGAGAGCTGGAATGCCTTCTATGGACGTCCAGAGGGAAGTCGTCGTGGGAGATTGGTGCTATTGTTGGAATATCAAAGAATACCGTCAATTTCCATATAAATAAAGCAATGGCAAAGCTAAACACCTCAAGTCGCACAGTGGCGGCTGTGAAAGCCGTCAATTGCGGCCTAATTGATTGTTTAGAGACAAGTTAACTAGCTTGCATTCCGCTCATGGAGCCATAGCTTGGTGGCATATATCGCAACATTGGTAATTTTGCCGAACGGCTTTTGAGAGCGGTCTTGCGGTGATGAGAAGCAGAGTGAAAGACCAGGCTATCGAGCGTCTTCTGACATTCATCATGAATGGCCAGACGCTCCAACGTGATCTGGATGTCATCCTTGACAGGACTGCTCGGGCGAACATTTAGTGTATCGATGACAAAACCTCATGTCAGTTGGTTGCCGGAAATCAATGATGCGACGAGGCCTCGCTACATGGCCATTGTAGAGGCCCTTGAGCGGGCCATTGAATCCAAGCAACTATATCCAGGACAACGGTTGCCGACCCAGCGCGCACTCGCAGGCGCGCTTCGAATAAGTGTCCAGACGGTTTCCAGAGCTTATATCGAGGCCCAGCGAAAGGGTTTGACCACCGGGGCGATTGGTCGCGGCACATTTGTGGAACGTGTCAGAATTAGACAAAGCAAGTCTGTTGCTCACAAAGAACGCGCAAACATCTTTGACTTTGCCAATCTGATGCCCCTCGTATCGGACCTGCATGTCGATGCGCTTAAACAAGCGATGATCGACCTATCCAAAGATCCGGCGATAAACTGCTTACTTGAGCGTCCTACGGCGCAGGGACTGGCGCCTCATCGGCAGGCTGGAGCGGCCTGGTTGGGGCGCAATGGGGTCGATGTTCTCGCCGAAGAAGTTATCGTCACTAACGGCGCTGCCCACGGCATTTGGATGGCAATGGCCAGCAGCGTTGGGATCGGTGACGTGGTAGCGACCGAGGCATTGGCCGCCCCCTCAATCATTAGCAACGCGTCGAAGCTCAAGCTTCGGCTGCGCGGGATCGAACTGGATGAGGAGGGTATTATTCCGGAAGCTCTCGAAGATGCCCACCAGCGGGAGCCGTTTAAGCTGCTGTGCATCACTCCCTGCTATAATAATCCCACTGTCTCGCTAATGGAAGAACCGCGACGCGCCAAGATCGCCGAGCTAGCGCGTCGGCACGGCTTGCTGATAATTGAAAACGATGTTTTCGGCCCCTTGATCCCCCGCCGACCAAAGCCACTCTGGCATTTCGCACCCGAGCGGACGTTTTATGTTTCTAGTTTGTCTTATACGGTGATGTCCTCTTTGCGAGCAGGCTATTTGGTTGGACCTGCCGCGACGATTCCGCGGATTGTGTCGCAGCTGCCAGTCGCTGAGTGCACGGGAAATACGTGGACAGCCGAAGTTGCTGCGAGATGGCTTTCTGATGGCACTGCCGACCGCCTGATCGATTGGCAAAGAAAGAAGCTGGAGATACGGAACAAGATGGTTGCGAAAATCCTTGATCATGCGGATATCTCAAGTCGTATTCATGCCATGCACCTTTGGCTCTATCTACCAGAGCAATGGCGTTCGCGCCATTTCGTCGAACAGGCGCGGTCACTTGGCCTTCTCGTGGCGTCGCCGGACTCGTTTATCGTAGGTCGAGCGGCTGAGCCTCATGCAGTCCGAATTGCTCTTGGCGACACGAACCGGGACGAGCATCGGTTTGTGAAGGGTCTCCAATCCATCGCTAGCCTGCTGCAAGAGAGCCCCGAGCCTTTCAGAGCCGTCTATTGAAGACTTGCTCCACACACGGATGTTAACGACGGAAGTGGTCTTGCACTTGCTGCAGCAGCTCGCATAACACTTGTGGGCCTTAATCTGGAGACACGACAATTTCAGCTTTCTGCCCTATTCGCGCTGCACGAACAGTAACACTTCGAACCTGACGAGCAGCTATCTCATTTAGTCCGACGCGATGACAAAATGAATTGCTGCCGTACGAATTCGAACGAGATGCCCTTGACCCTCAAACCCTGAGCTTGCCCGGTCGCAAGCGCGCTCGCAGGGCATGTGCGTGTGGACGCTTGTCGTTACATATCTGTCGCATCCTGTCATAAGTCCAGAAAATATGAAAGATAAGGACTCAACCGCGCAATCTTGTCATAGAGCGCGCGCGCCCCTTGATTGGATGCATCGGTATTCCAATAGAGCCTCAGCCAGCCCTCGCGACGACCCTGGTCGGCCAGGTGCGCAATCATCGCTTCTGCGATTCCCCGCCGCCGCCAGGATTCATCAACATAGAGGTCAACCAAGAAGCAGAGCAGTCGGTCGCTCCAAGTGTAGGGGTGAACAATATAGTTGAGGAAAGCCATGGTCAGGCCGCATGGATCAACGGCGACGAGTGCCTTGGTCGTACTGCCTGGATTCTCAATCTGCTGCCATATTCTCTCTGAAACCTCTGGGGAAATGCCGGCTCGCTGATCGGCGCTGTACCGGTTCCAAAGCGATAGCCACGCGTCATGATCGGCAGGCCCCACAAGCCGAATCTGCATGGCTGGTCTCCGGTCGGGCAAGGGATGCATGTTTCAAGCTGAACGACGGCCACTCAGTCGTGCGCCCGTTCTGTTTCAAGAGGGTATGAGCCGTCGGCATCGTGGGTCTCTTTGCCATGAAGGGCCGGCGCAAAGACGCACGCGTTGCGCATTTGCGTGTAGGCGCGGAGGATATGCCTGTCGTGCTCATCCAGGATGTAGATCGTCCCTGGCCGGATTGGATGTATCTTGCCGTCTGATGAGGTTTCGATCTCGCCCTCGCCCTCCATGCAGAACACGGCCTCAAAGTGGTTCTTGTACCACATTCGGGTCTCTGTGTTCGGGTACATCGTCGTGATATGAAATGAGAACCCTACCCCGTCTTGGCTGAGAAGAAGGCGTATGCTCTCCCAAGTTTCCGCGGTTACGCGCCGATCCGATTGCCTCGCGTCCTGTAGCGTGCGGATAATCATATAAGCAATCCTTCCATTCTTTAGTGGTATTAGCGTGCGCTTGGAGAGCCGAGTGCTCCGAATCTGCGCCCTGAAAACGTTGCCGCGTCGATCACCGGGTCCCCTAGGAGATCCTCCGCCGCGGCAGATCCTCGTGTCGCAGCACCGCGCCGTCAGAGTCGTAGATGACACCGATGTCGGAGCGGTAGGACATGCCTGAGAAACGTATCTTCTCGATGTTGGTATAGGCATGGTGAGCGGCTTCAGCAGAGTTGCCACCTATACCCGTCACATGCAGCACCCGGCCGCCAGACGTCACAAGACGGTCTCCATTGGGGCGGACATTTGCGAGGAATAGCCGGCTGTTATCGCGGTCCACTGCATCGAGCCCGGAAATTGGAAAGCCGGCCTCGAAATCTCCGTACGGCCAACCGGGATAGCGGATCTCGCGGCCGTCCTCTGCCAGCCGTATCGTCGCCCCTTGTGCGGCCACTACATTGCAGTAACAGTTGTCGTCAGTTTCGAGCGACATCGAGCCAATCGCCCGATGCAAGATGCCTTCGCAAATCCGGACGAAATTGGTCTGCACCTTGGGCAGAACGACCTCAGCTTCCGAGTCGCCAAACCGAACGTTGATCTCGAGCACTTTGATTCCGTCGTCGCATAGCATGGCTCCGACATAAATGAAGCCCGTGTAGTTCAGGCGTTCCTCCCAGAGCCCGGCTCTTAGCGGCTCCAGGATCTCGGTCCGTACCTGACTATAAAGGGCTCCGTCCGCCAATGGATGCGGCGAGAGCGAGCCCATGCCATCGCAATTGACTCCAGTATTGCCATCATCGGAGCGTTTGTAATCGAGCGCCGCTGGAAAGAGCAGGAAATCCCGTCCGTCGAAGAGAGCGAAGAGTGATATCTCTAGTCCGTAGAGGCGCTCCTCGATCACGATACAGTTGCCAGCGTCTTGGTGTGCTCGCCCGAGCATGATGGTATCAACAGCATCAAGCGCCGATGCTTGGTCGTCGCACACATAAGCACCATTACCTTCGCATAATCCATCGGCCTTGACGACGACCAGATAGTCGAGCTCGCGGATGTAATTTTTCGCAGGTTCGGGTCGATCAAAGACCTCGAAACGTGCGGTATTCACGCCATGTCGCTTTAGCAGCCTCTTTGTGAACGACTTGCTCTTCTCAAGCCGAGCTGCGGCTCGATCTGGCCCGATTGTTGGGATCCCGCTGGCAATCAAAAAGTCGACATAACCAGTCGAAAGGGCATCGACATGGGAAACAAAGGCGAAATCTATTCGATGTTGTTGGCAAAATCGCGCCGCCGATGCCGGATCACTTAGCGACACCTCGGGCACAGTGTAGATGCGCTCTTCGGCGACGGCCGAATTTCCTGGCCCGTAAAAAACCTGTACGGCCGGATCCGTGCGCTGAAAGAGACTAGCGAGTGCATGGCCCCTGCCCGTTGAATCGATGAGCAGCACTTTGCGGCTGGGATTCGTCACCAATTTGTTCCTTGTTGTCACACTACGAGGCCATTGCGTGGACTGCGTTCCGGACTTTGTGCAAACCGGAAATACTCCGCCGGGAACGCCACCGCGCTCCTACGTCGTAAATTACCCAAGCCTGACTCGAATGCGACTACCTAACTGAGGGGTTGACTTTCGGCTCAATCGCACGCGCGGAAATGTTGCGAGACTGCCGAACTTGTCTGTCTGCGCATTAGCGCAATCCCTGCCTGGCTTTCGCAAATGCGCACTCACCCACGGCAGGTGCCTTTGTTGACACACAGCGAGGCACAGAAGGCTACTCACCTACTTATCCAGGTAGTATTCGAAAAGTCGATCCCTACTTAGTCTGTTCGGCGATCACCAGCCAAGGCAGTGCATATTGTGTGCTGCCGCCTACCGGACTCTAAGGTGTTCTCCGGCCATTCAGAAAGGGTTGTTCGCATAATTATGGACGAGATCACACCCAGCAGCTTCTTCGGGGAAGCGAGGGAACCAGGAACCTTCCTCAACGCCTCTGCATAGGGCTTGGCGCTATTCGAGACGTTTATGCCATTGACCAATAAAGGGAAAGGAACCATGCCGCCGGCGCGATGCTTTAGGGAGAGCTGTCCTCTTACACGTCAGGAATTTCGTGGGCGTGCGGGCAGTTTTAGCTCAGGAGTACATGATGGCCAGCCTGTTCCATCAAACGTTCCGTCAACTCTGCGTATCCCGCGAGGCGCGCCTACCAGTTCCAAAATAGGGAGGCAACGATGACTGACCAAAGTGCACCAGACGGTGGGGACGAATTCGCGATCTTCAACTATCTTGAGTCCGAAGTTCGCAGCTACGCCCGTAGCTTTCCTGTCGTTTTCGCGAGGGCGCAGGGGGCTCAGCTGTTTGCGCGCGATGGGACGGCCTATCTCGACTTTCTGATGGGATGCTCGAGTCTAAACTATGGTCACAACCCCGCTGAGCTGAAGTTGGCGCTCACAGACTACATTGCAAGTGACGGCATCACCCAAGGGCTCGACCTATATAATGAAGCTAAAGAGTCCTTCCTGCGAGAATTCCATGAGACAATCCTTAGGCCGCGACAACTAGACTACGTCGTGCAGTTTCCAGGCCCGACCGGCGCTAACGCGGTCGAGGCCGCCCTCAAGTTAGCGCGCAAGATCACTGGTCGGTCCAATGTCATTGCCTTCACGAACGGCTTTCATGGCATGAGCCTCGGCGCTCTATCGTGTACCGGGAGCCGGTACCATCGCGCACCCGCCGACCAGCTGCTCGGGGGCGTCTCACGACTTCCCTATGACGGCTATTTTGGACCTACTGTCGACACTGCCGATTACGTTGATCGCCTGCTCTCGGATCCCTCCAGCGGCGTAGACGCTCCGGCCGCGGTGATTGTCGAGACAGTTCAAGGTGAGGGCGGCCTCAATGTGGCTGGCACGGCATGGCTACGCAAAGTAGCAGCCATTGCACACAGACACGGAGCTCTGCTGATCATAGATGACATTCAGGCGGGTGTCGGCCGGACCGACGCATTCTTCAGCTTCGAGGCAGCTGGTCTCCGCCCGGACATCGTCACAATGGCGAAATCGATATCGGGTTATGGCTTGCCTATGGCCCTAGTCCTTATTGATCGAAAACTCGACAAGTGGCAACCGGGAGAACACAACGGCACGTTCCGCGGCAACTGCCATGCTTTCGTGACGGCGCGCGCAGCCCTAGAGCATTACTGGCGGACGGATAGCTTTGCAGCCTCCGTCGAGGAGAAAGGCAATCTGCTGAGAACCCGCCTTGAGCAGATCTCACGGAAATACGACCCGAGCCGTGTGTCAGCCAAAGGGCGAGGTATGATGCGGGGCGTCGATCTGAAATCTCGCGAGATTGCCGGTCAGGTCGTCAGGACCGCCTTCCAGAAAGGCCTCATCGTCGAGACCGCCGGTCCCAACGACGAGGTCGTGAAATGCCTACCACCCCTCGTCATTGGGGACCATCAACTTAGCCAGGGCCTCGACATCCTCGAAAACGCTATCGAAAGCGCGATCGACAGCACGGTGAATACCGCAGCTTGAGAGGTACCCCTCCGGTGAGGCTTTCAATTACCCACATCGTCGGCGGGGTCTATTGCCCCGGATGAATCTGCCGTGATTCTGTTCGTGACGCCGAATCACGGAGGCGTCACGGATGCGAGACAGGTCCAGCAGGAGCGAAGCCGCTTGGCAGGAGGAAGAGCTTTCCAAGGCGGCTCTTCCCGACAAGCGTCTGTCGCGTCGGCTTCGACGGTTACTGGATCAGATGTCAGCGGCGCCTGGCAAGCCAATCCCGGCGGCCTGCGGCGACTGGGCGGCGGCGAAGGCGGCCTACCGCTTCTTCGACAACCCGCGCGTGACCGAATACAGCGTTCTCGCCGGTCATTTCGCCGCGACTGCGGCGCGCGTTGCGGCGAGCGAAGGTCCGATCCTTATCCTGTCGAAGACGGTCGAAACCCGCTGATAAACGACGACAAGATCTGAAGCGC
>NZ_JBWKME010000170.1:0-42370 GCF_056431085.1 Mesorhizobium waitakense
GGTAACTCCAGTCTCCCCGGTCCGGTCCGAATGGACAACCTCCTGAAAGCTCACAACTAGGGGAACGCGACAACGCCGGGTGGGCGACCACGAAGGAGCCCTATTGCCGCCGCATTGCCGTTCGACACCAAGGCCAACGAAAGAGGCACCGTGCCGACGGCGCAGCGCCTCTTTCAAGAGCCTCATACAGGGGTGCGCGATGAGCCTTGCAGAGAAGGTGAACCGCCCCTCTTTATAGAGCGCTCTATACAAGAGAAGTGCGCGAGGGGAATTCGGCCGGGGCGTAGGCTTCGTTGACTTCACCGACCATGACAGGCAAATGTCACGGCCATAACAAAAGCGACAAGCCGTTCCGCCCGGGGAAGAAGCAGCCTTTCTGGATGCCAGACACGGAAGATGTCATAGCCGAACTCGGCAACGAGCCGCCGCTTATTGCGGACGGCCGCAGCGGCCCGCCCGACCGGCGCGAGGTTTCCGCACGCTGGCTGTCAGGCACCTTCCTCACCGGCGTGACTTCGAGCGTGCTGATGGGCGTGGCACTGTTCGCTGCCCTTGACGGACGTCAGCAGTTGGCGACGCCACCCGAGATTGCGGAACTGATCAATCTTGCCGGCAATGGCGATTCCGGCGAGGTGGCCAAGACGACAAGGCTGGTGGCGCCGCGTCAGATCGCCAAGGCCAAGGACCGCCGTCGGATGGAAGTGTCGATGGTGACCAAGGTCGGCGACCGTGACGTCATCCACACCATGCCTTTCGTGCAGATCAAGATGGCGCTTGCCGCCGGCCACACCACCAGCCGCCCCTACCCGCCTTTCGACCCGATGCAGGTGTTCGGCGACGACGGCGACGACAGTGCGGCGCAGCCGGCGGCGGCCTCGGCCGCTTCCGGCCAGATCTACGGCGCCAAGGTCGAAAGCGAGATGAGCCTGAAGACCGTCGATTTCCCGGTCGATACGGCGGCTTTCGACGAAAAGAGCGACCTCTCCGCCGACGAGGTGGAAAAGGTAGTGCGCGAAGCCGGCACCGACCTCAGCGATGGCGCCGTCCAGGTCGCTTCACTCCACTATGTCGACCCGCAGCGATTCGGCGAAGCCTTTGCCGAGAGCATGGCCGGATCCTATGACGTCAAGATCGTGCCGGAAAACGTCTCGGTGGCGCCGCGCGCCGCCGCCGACGACCAGGCGCCCGCTTTCGCCGAGGAAATCATCCCCTTCACCAAGGATCTCGACGTCACCGAAGCTTTTGCTGATTCGGGCTATACGGGCGAAGACGCCACCGGCATGGCCGAAGCGATCACCAAGCTGTTGAACGCGACGGCGCTCAAGGCTGGAACCGTGCTGCGTGTCGGGCTCGAGGTTCACGGCGATGCCGCCAAGGTCGTGCGCACCAGCGTCTATGACCGGACACAGCACATCGTCACCATCGCGCTCGACGATCGCGGCCAGTATGTGCCGGCGCAGGAGCCCGATCCCAATCCCGAATTGCTGACTGCGTTCGATGATTCGTCGGCGCCGGTGGTGGTGCGCGGCAACCTGCCCAACGTCTATGACGGCATCTACCGCGCCGCGTATTCGTACGGCATGTCCAAGGCAATGACCCAGCGGCTGATCAAGCTGCTTGCATCCGACGTCGACTTCCAGTCCCGACTCAATCCCGCCGATCGCATCGAAGTGCTGTTCTCGCAGCCCGATGGCGACGACCAGACCTCGGACAGTTCCGAACTTCTCTATGTCTCGGCGACCTTCAGCGGTACGACGCGCAACTTCTATCGCTTCCAGCTGCAGGACGGCAGCACCGACTATTTCGACGAGGACGGCTCGAGCGCCCAGCAGTTCCTGTTGCGCAACCCCCTTCCCGCCGGAAAATTCCGCTCCGGTTTCGGCGCCCGCAGGCATCCGATCCTCGGCTATGTCCGCATGCACACCGGCGTCGACTGGGCCGCCCCCATCGGCACGCCGATCATTGCCGCCGGCAATGGCGTCGTCGAGAAGGTCGGCTGGGCTGGCGGCTATGGCAAACAGATCATCATTCGTCATGCCAATGGCTACGAGACGTCCTACAATCACCAGAGCGCCTTTGCCAGAGGCATCGAGGAAGGCGTGCGCGTACGCCAGGGCCAGACGATCGGCTATCTCGGCCAGACCGGCCTCGCCACCGGCCCGCACCTTCACTACGAGCTGATCGTCAACGGCACCAAGGTTGATCCGATGCGTGTCCGCCTGCCGGTCGGCAAGGTGCTGAAGGGCGATGACCTCGTCGCCTTCAAGCGCGAACGCGAGCGCATCGACGATCTACTGAAGCAGGAAGACAGTGATTCGCTGAAGGTGGCGAGCGCCAAGATCGACGGCTGATTCGCTGACTTTTCAGCCTGGCGGATTTTCCGCACGGCGCGGCCATGGCAGCCGCTGACCAGAAATGGTTGTCCACGCGATCACTGCTGAAAGCAGGCAGAGCAGTGCCGTCACCGAAGAGACGGCGGAAAACGCCGCGTCGCCGGCGGCGAGCCTTGCCGCGTCGACTGCCGGCGCCAGCCCAACCCTCGCCGGTTCGCCAAAGCCTGACACGCCGGGCGTCGCATTCCCATCGAGTGCTTTCGCGTAGACCGAAGCCGCAAGCGAGCCCATCGCTGCCACCGCGATCAGGCCGCCGATGCGCGAGACGGCATTGTTTATGCCGGAGGCAGCACCGGTATCCTTGTCTTCCACGGCCGTCATGATCGCGGTCGACAGTGGTGACACGACCAGCGCCATGCCGAGCCCCATCAGCCCCATCAGCGGAAATGTTCCCGTCCAGAAATTGTGGATGCCGGCATGGGCGAGCAAGGCAAGTCCGGCAAACGCGAAAGCCACGACAAGGCTGCCGAAGGCGATCGGAAAGCGCGGCCCGATCCGGTCGGACAACTGGCCGACGGGCCTCGACAAAAGTGCCATTGATGCCGACAGCGGCAGGAAGATGAAGCCGACCTCGGCCGTGCTCAGTCCCCAGCCGGCGATCAACAGCATCGGCAGATAGAAAAGATTGGCCGACAGCGCGAAATAGAGGAAGAATGTCGCGGCATTGGCGCCGGCGAAAGCGCCGACGCGAAACAGCGACAGATCGATCATCGGCTCGCGCTGCCAAAGTTCGAAGGCGATGAAGACAGCCAGCAGCACGGCACCGGCGGCAATGCTCGGCCCCGACAAATGGCCCTCGCCGCTGGCGCTCAACGAGGTCAGCCCGTAGGCGAGCGCGCCGAAGGCTAATGTCGCGAGCGCGGCACCGCCGAGATCCAGGCTGCGTTTTTCCGTCGGCGCGTCGGCCGGGATCTTGGCCAGCAGCAGATAGATCGAGATCAGGCCGAGCGGCAGGTTGACCGCGAAGATCGCCCGCCAGATGCCGTCACCGAATGCCGACAGCACGAAACCACCGAGCACCGGGCCAAGTGCCGTGGTCAGCGCCGAAGCCGCGGCCCAGATCCCGATGGCGCGGCCGCGCTCTTTTTTCGGATAGGCCTTGGCGATGATGGCGAGGCTGCCCGGCACCATGATCGCCGCACCAATGCCTTGCAGCGCGCGAAATGCGATCAGCACCACCGCATTCGGCGCCAGCGCACAGGCAAGCGAGGCGACAATGAACAGCGCAATGCCTGCCACGAAGGCGCGGCGCAGACCGAATCGATCGCCGGCGGCGCCCCCGGCAAGGATCAGTGCCGAGAGCGTCAACGCATAGGCATTGGAAATCCACTGCGCTTGCGCCAGGCTGGCACCAAGGTTGACGCGAATCGCCGGCATGGCGATGGCCAGGATCGAACCGTCGATGAAACCGAGCGCCGAGGCCAGGATCGCCGCAATCAGCACAAATCGCCGTTGCGACGGTGGACAGAACGTGCCGTTCGTGACCGGACTGGTCAGCGGAACGGCGGCGGCTTCGCTTGGTGAATGCATGGAACCTTGCTTAGACCGCAGGCGTGTTGGCAACAACCGGCCAGTGGCTTGCTGTCCTTGAAACCAGCCATATGGCCAGGACTGCGCCTGTCCGGGTGCACACGGCGGCAGCCATGCTAGGTTCTAGCTAGGTTTCCGGAAAATTGCAGACGGGGAGAAGTCGATGAAGCGGCCACTTGAAGCATCGGCGGAGGGACGCGGCCGTATCGTCGGCATCACCGACGGCGTGTTCGCCATCGCACTCACCCTGATCGTCCTCGAAATCAGGGTGCCGGCGCACGAGGCGATCCATTCGGAGCGCGATCTGCTTGCCGCGATCGCGGCACTGGCGCCACGCTTCCTGACCTATGCCTTGAGCTTCCTGACGCTGACTATCTTCTGGTTCGGCCAGCAGGCGCAGCATGGGCTGATCGCCAAATCCGACCGGCGGCTTGCCACGCTGAACCTCTGCTTTCTCGCCTTCATTGCCCTGCTGCCGTTCTCGACCGATCTTTTGGCCGACTTCCTCGAGTTCAGAACTGCGATGCTTGTCTACTGGCTCAACCTGCTGATGCTCGGCGTCACGCTATTCGCCAGCTGGCGCTATGCGGAGAAAAACAGCTTCCTGGCGGAAGGTGTCGATGCGGAGGCCAAACGCACGGTCTATCTGCGCATCGTCAAGGCGCAGATCCTGTGGGCGATCGGCGCGGCACTGTGCCTGATCACGCCGTTGCTCAGCGTCGGATTTATCCTGGCGGTGCAACTGGTCTATGCGATAACCCCGGGCGCGAAGTGGGTGCGCAGGATCATCGGCTGAGCGTTTCAGAAGCGCTGCTTCAGCTTCAGTCGACGAACTCCACCGTCACGCCCGGCGAGACCAGCTTGGCCAGTTCCCGCGCATCCCAGTTGGTCAGGCGCACGCAGCCATGGCTTTCTGTCTTGCCGATCTTCGACGGATCCGGCGTGCCGTGGATGCCGTAGGTCGGCTTGTCCAGAGCGATCCACACCGAGCCGACCGGGCCGTTTGGACCTGGCGGAATGGTCAGAACCTTGTCGTTTTGGCCCTGCTTGAAATTGATGCTGGGGTTGTAGGTGTAGTTCGGATCGAGCGCGACGCGCGATACGGCATGTATGCCGGACGGTGACGGTGTATCCGCCGAGCCGATGGTTGCGGGATAGGCTGCCACCAGCTTGTCGCCCGCGTCATAGGCGAAGACCTCTTTCCTGCCCTTGTCGGCGACGATACGGGCAACCGGCGTTGAGACCAGCTTGCCGAAATTGGCGACCTTGATGGTCGTGCCGGGACGATTGAAGTTGGCGTCCGGGTTGAGCGCCTTGAGGTAGTTCTCGTCCATGTGGAAGCGCTCCGCAAGCGCTTCGGTCACCGACGTATAGCCCATGCGGTCGAGCTGCGCCTTCTGGCTGTAGTCTTCCGGGATCGAGGCCACATAGGGACCGGCCGCATCCTCCGGTGTAATGGTGTAATTGGCGAAGGCATCGCCGCCGGACTGCGCAAGAGCTGCCTGGATGCCGACCGCATCGGTCGATCGCAGATTGCTGCCGGTGATCTGGTTGTAGGCGGCGAGCGCCTTGTCGACATTCGAACCGAAACGCCCATCGATGACGCCAGGCGAAGCGCCACCCCGGTCGAGCAGCACCTGCAGCGCCGCGACATCCTGACGTGCTCCCAGCGAAAGCGCCGGTTCGACCGTCGTCTTGCCTCCAGCGGTTGGCGGCAGTCCCGCCTGGTCGGAGGGAGACGCCGGCTGGGCAGGGTCTATCGAGGCCTCGTTCAGCGGCTGGCGTTTGATGGTGCCCGGCTCTGTCGACTGCGGCGCATCGGGATAATTGTTGTCGTAGCTGCCGTCGTCCTGCGGTGGCGGCGGATAGGCTTCCACGGAATTGTCGCTATCAGGATCGTATTCGTCCGCCGGCGGCGGGATGACCCGGCCTTCTTCTTCCAACTGCTTGCGACGGAACCGCGCCATGTCTTGCGGATCGTCGAGATAGTAGCGGTCATTGTCATCGGGGACGCGGCCCAGTTCGCGCAGCCGTGTCTCGCGGCGCAGCGCGCGCCGGTCGAGCCGCGTCTGCGGCGGCTGGATGGCGATGACCTTGCCGGTATCGGCATCGACGATGACGCGGTTGCCCCTGGCGTCGTAATAGATGTCGAGATTGCCGTCCTGGGCGACGAGGATGCCGCCATCGTCGGCAGCGCGGGCAATCCGTGGTGCGCTGTCCTGCGTCGGCGCGCCGAGCGCGCCAGAAGACAAAAGCCCGCCGGCGAATACCGAAAGGGTGAAGATCGTGCGCAGCATGGTGGCCAAACTCTCCGGTCCGAAATTGCCGCCGCCCGGCAGTGTCCCTGTACGGCGAACCCCTTCGCCAGCAAACCAGTTCACCACCATATGGTTCCAATATGAACCGGGCATGAAGATGGCGGTTTCCCGGCGCCTCGATGAATATCAGCTAGCTTGCGGCAAGTCCCAGCTCCTTGCGCGCCTGCTTCGTCAGCTTCAGGGCAACAAGGCGATGGCTCTCGCGCAGATAGTCCTTCAGCGCGTCATCATCCATGCTCTGGCTTGTCTGACGCTGGATCCATTTCATGCCGCGCGAAGCTAGATAGGGTGCCGGCCGCAAGCCCGGCTGCTCCTTGAGCACGTCATAGGCGATGTCGGAACACTTGAAGGTGACGAAGAGCTGCTGGTCCTGGTCCCAGCCGCCGATCGCAAAGACCTTGGCCCCGACCTTCCAGACATGAGCGCCGCCCCATTGGACGACGTGGTTTGTCGAAGGCAGCGAAGCGCAGAAGCTGTTGTAGTCGTCCAGCGTCATCCGCGCCCCCGCATTGTATGAAAACGCCGCGCGTCCAGGCTGGACGCGCGGCGTTGGATCAGGCTGCCGCCTCGGCCGCCACAATCGTCGGCTTCGAGCGGAAGTTCAGCCGGTCGGAACCAGCGGTCACCTTGACGGTCGAGCCGTCCAGGATGTCGCCGAGCAGGATCTTCTCCGCCAGCGGGTCCTGCAGTTCCTTCTGCATCACCCGCTTCAGCGGCCGCGCGCCGTAGGCCGGGTCGTAACCCTTGGCCGCCAGCCAATCGATCGCCTCCTGGTCCAGCGACAGCGTGATCTTGCGATCGGTCAGCAGGCTTTCCAGCCGCTTGAGCTGGATCTCGACGATGCGGCCCATATCCTGCCGGCGCAGCCGGTGGAACAGGATCACCTCGTCGACGCGATTGAGGAACTCCGGCCGGAACGAAGCCTTGACGACATTCATCACCTCGTCGCGGACCTGATCGACATCCTGGTCCTCGCCGAGATTGACGAGATACTCCGCGCCAAGGTTCGACGTCATGATGATCAGCGTGTTGCGGAAGTCGACGGTGCGGCCCTGGCCGTCGGTCAGGCGGCCGTCATCGAGCACCTGCAGCAGCACGTTGAACACGTCCGGATGCGCCTTCTCGATCTCGTCGAACAGCACGACCTGATAGGGCCTGCGCCGCACCGCTTCGGTCAGAGCGCCGCCCTCCTCATAACCGACATAGCCGGGAGGTGCACCGATCAGCCGGGCGACCGAGTGCTTCTCCATGAACTCCGACATGTCGATGCGCACCATGGCGCTCTCGTCGTCGAACAGGAAACTGGCAAGCGCCTTGGTCAGTTCGGTCTTGCCGACGCCCGTCGGTCCGAGGAACATGAACGAGCCGATCGGCCGGTTCGGATCCTGCAGCCCCGCGCGGGCGCGCCGCACAGCCTTCGAGACAGCTTGCACCGCCTCGCCCTGGCCGACGACGCGCTTGCCGATCTCGTCTTCCATGCGCAACAGCTTGTCGCGCTCGCCCTGCAGCATCTTGTCGACCGGAATGCCGGTCCAGCGCGAGACGATATGGGCGACGTGGTCGGGAGTGACCACCTCTTCGACCATGCCGACCTTGCCGTCCTGGGCTTCGGCTTCCTTCAGCTTCTTTTCCAGTTCCGGGATCTTGCCATAGGCAAGCTCCCCGGCGCGCTGGAATTCACCCTTGCGCTGGGCAATGGCAAGCTCATTGCGCGCCTCGTCGAGCTGCTTCTTCAGATCGGCGGCAAGCCCGAGCTTCTGCTTCTCGGCCTGCCACTTTGTGGTGATCTCGGTCGATTCCTCCTCGAGCCCGGCGAGTTCCTTTTCCAGGCGGGCGAGCCGATCCTTTGACGCATCGTCGGTCTCGACCTTCAGCGCCTCGCGCTCGATCTTGAGCTGCATGATGCGGCGATCGATCTCGTCGAGGGCCTCGGGCTTGGAATCGACCTGCATGCGCAGCCGCGAGGCGGCTTCGTCGACGAGGTCGATCGCCTTGTCCGGCAGGAAGCGGTCGGCGATGTAGCGGTTCGACAGTGTCGCCGCCGCAACCAGCGCCGAATCCGAGATGCGCACCTTGTGGTGCTGTTCGTATTTTTCCTTCAGGCCGCGCAGGATCGAGACTGTGTCTTCCACAGTCGGCTCATCGACGAACACCGGCTGGAAGCGGCGGGCAAGGGCCGCATCCTTCTCGACATGCTTGCGATACTCGTCAAGCGTTGTTGCGCCAACGCAGTGCAATTCACCGCGCGCCAATGCCGGCTTCAACAGGTTCGACGCATCCATGGCGCCATCCGCCTTGCCGGCACCGACCAGCGTGTGCATCTCGTCGATGAACAGGATGATGTTGCCGTCGGCCGAGGTGACTTCGGAGAGCACGGCCTTCAGCCGCTCCTCGAACTCGCCGCGGTATTTGGCGCCGGCAATCAGCGCGCCCATGTCGAGCGCCATCAATTGCTTGTCCTTCAACGATTCAGGCACGTCGCCATTGACGATGCGCAGCGCCAGGCCTTCGGCGATCGCCGTCTTGCCGACGCCCGGCTCGCCGATCAGCACCGGATTGTTCTTGGTGCGGCGCGACAGCACCTGGATGGTGCGGCGGATCTCGTCGTCACGGCCGATGACCGGATCGAGCTTGCCGGCGCGGGCATCCGCGGTCAGGTCACGCGCGTATTTCTTCAACGCGTCGTAGCTCTGTTCGGCGCTCGCCGAATCGGCGGTGCGGCCTTTGCGAACATCGTTGATGACCTGGTTGAGCGCCTGTGCGGTGACCCCGGCCTTGGCCAGGATGTCGGCGGTCTTGGCCGATTTCTCCATGGCGAGCGCCTGCAAGAGCCGTTCGACGGTGACAAAGCTGTCGCCGGCCTTCTTGGCCAGCTCTTCGGCGGTCGAAAACACCTTGGCCAGCGGCTGCGCCAGATAGAGCTGGCCGTTGCCGCCTTCGACCTTGGGCATCGCTTCGAGCGCCGTTTCGACGCCAAGCTTGACGTCGCGGACGTTGCCGCCGGCGCGTTCGATCAGCGACGCGGCCAGCCCCTCGTCGTCGTCGACGAGCACTTTAAGGATGTGTTCGGGTGTGAACTGCTGGTGGTTGCGGGAGAGCGCCATGGTCTGCGCGGACTGGATGAAGCCGCGCACGCGCTCCGAGTATTTCTCAAGGTTCATATCTGTCTCCTTCCATCACCGGCCCGCTTTGCGGCACCGGATCCGATTGCGGTGACTGACCCGCCCATTCGAGCCGGGTCCAGTTCAGCCGAGATATGGTGCATAGGCCATGCTGTCTCAAGACGCCTTGATGTCGGTCAACGCACAATATTCCATCGCGGTACAAAACGAAAACGGCGGAGATTTCTCTCCGCCGTCCGATATCCTGAAATGTCGTTCGATCAGTTGTCGATGTCGACTTTGACCGGTTCGGCATTGCCGCCGTCGGCCGGGGCCACAGCCACCTCGCCGGCATCGGCGCCGGAATTGACATTATCGCTGCCGACCTGATCGGCACTGACGCGCGGACGGCGCGGGCGCCTCGGGCGACGGGCAGCACCGCTTTCGGCGGCCGCCTCATTGAGCTCGGCCTGGGCGGCAAGACCTGCCGGCGACAGGTTTTCAAACAGCGGAGCCGGCTCGGCTGTCACAACGGATTCGGTCGATTCGGCCGGCGAAGCGGCTTCGACCTGGGTCGGGGCCTCGTTGCGTTGCGGCGGGCCGCCTTGCTCGGCGGACGAGCCATAGTCGCGCTGGCCATTCTGGCCGTAGCCGGCATTGGGGCGACGATCGCGATGGCGCCCATTGTTGTCGCGGCCGCCATTGTTGCGCCCGCCATTGTCACGCCCGCTATTGCCATCACGATTGTCGCGGCCGTTTTCCCGGTTGAGCGCGACCTCGGCCGGCATGCCTTCAATGACCGGCTGCGGCCCGGCGCCATGGTTGATCACCGGTACCTGGGCATCGGAAACAGTGTTGCCGCTGTTGCCGGCATTGTCGAACTCGTCGCGATCCTCGTCGCCGTCATCGTCGAAATCATCGCGATTCTGTTGCGCGTTCTGGATCGGCATCTGCGCTTGTGCGGCCGCGATGATGCGATTGTAGTGTTCGGCGTGCTGGAGATAGTTCTCCGCCATGACCCGGTCGCCGGAGCTTTGCGCATCACGGGCCAAGGTGGCGTATTTTTCGGCGATCTGCTGAGCCGAACCGCGGATCTTCACGTCCGGGCCATTGCTCTCGTAGTTGCGCGTCAGGGGATTTGGTCCCTTGCGGTTGTTGTTGTTGTTATTGTTGTTATTGCCACCGCCGCCGCCATTGTTATTGCGACCGCGCATGCGCCTGTTCTGCTGTTGTGGCCTCATCAAACTCTCTTCATTTTGAAATTTTCGAAAACTCTTCACGAACGGAGGCGCTCATGCAGCCAGCCGCTTCGTTTCTTCACCGGCGTTCGCCCGCATCAATTGCGTTGGCGCCACGTGCCATCCTGTTCCGGTTACATCACTTGCCGGACGATTCCCGCACGAAGCTTGGGCATCGTTTGCGCAAGAAGGCAGCTATTTCCAAGGAAGACCGAATCGCTAAGAGCACTGCCTGCTTCGTCTCATCCGGTTAAGGCGACCCTAGCCGCATTCCCCGGCATTGCCAAGCGCTTTTTTTGCACTGCGTCAAGGCTTTGTCCTTTTAAAGACAAGAACCCTGTCGTTTCCGCCAAGGTCCTGAAATGCACCGCCCGGCAGGTAGCCGGCTACGGCGAATATTTCCAAGACCTCGCTGTGCTGCGTGTGGCCGATCTCGACCGCAATCCTGCCTTCAGCTTCCAAAAACCTTGCCGCCTCCGCGGCGATGATCCTGTAGGGGTTCAGACCGTCCTCGCCACCATCCAAGGCCAGGCGCGGATCGAAATTGCGGACTTCGTCCTGCAGATTTCCAATGTCTTCAGACGGTATATAGGGAGGGTTTGCGGCAATTACATGGTACCGGCCGGAAACTTTTTCGAACCAGTCCGACTGGAGCGCCGTGAACCGACCTGCAAGGTCCAATTGCCTTGAATTGCGGGTCGCCGTCGCCAGCGCGCCCGCGGACATATCGACCCCGGTGGCGATCGCTGCCGGCACGGCGCTGAGCAGCGCCAGCGCAATGGCGCCGGTGCCGGTGCCAAGATCGAGGATGCGGCATTCGCCTTCCCGCACGGCCACTGCCCTGACAAAAGGCAGCATCGCCTCGACCAGCGTTTCGGTATCCGGCCGCGGCTCCAGCGTTTCCGGCGACAGCGACAGGCGCAAACCAAAGAATTCACGATAGCCGAGGATGCGATGCACCGGCTCGCCGCCGGCCCGCCGTCTCAAGGCATCACCAATTGCCGCAATGGCGCTTCCGTCGATCTTGCGGTTGGGATCGGCAATCGCCTGCGTGCGCGTCGTGTCGGAAAAATGTTCGACGATCAGCCTTGCATCGAGCGCCGGATCATCGACGGCGGCCGCGGCAAGCCAAGCTTGCGCCTGCCGCAGCAGCGGCCCAAGCGCCTCGGACAGTCGATCAGCCATCGATGCCGATGTCGGCGAGCAGCTTCGACTGGTGATCGGCGATCAGCGCGTCGATCACTTCATCGAGTTCGCCCATCATCACCCGGTCGAGCTTGTACAGCGTCAGGTTGATGCGGTGGTCGGTGACGCGGCCTTGCGGGAAATTGTAGGTACGGATGCGCTCGGACCGGTCGCCGGAGCCGACTTGCGACTTGCGCGATTCGGAGCGCTCCTCGTCCGCCTTGCTGCGCTCCAGGTCATAGAGGCGGGCGCGCAGGATCTGCATCGCCTTGGCGCGATTCTGGTGCTGCGACTTTTCCGCCTGCACCACCATGATGCCGGTCGGCAGATGGGTGATGCGGACAGCCGAATCGGTGGTGTTGACGTGCTGGCCGCCCGAGCCCGAGGCGCGCATGGTGTCGATGCGGATGTCTTCGGCCCTGACGTCGATGTCGACCTCTTCGGCTTCCGGCAGCACGGCCACCGTGGCGGCTGAAGTGTGGATGCGCCCGCTCGCCTCGGTCGCCGGCACGCGCTGCACGCGGTGCACGCCGGATTCGAATTTCAGATGCGCAAAGACGCCCTTGCCGGAGATCGTGGCGATGATTTCCTTGTAGCCGCCGGCATCGCCGTCGCTGGCCGACACCGTCTCGAAACGCCAGCCGCGTTCGGCGGCGTAGCGCTCATACATGCGAAACAGGTCGCCGGCGAAAAGGGCGGCCTCGTCGCCGCCGGTGCCGGCGCGGATTTCGAGAATAGCGTTCTTGTCGTCGGCGGCATCCTTGGGCAGCAACAGGATCTGGATATCCTTCTGCAGCGCCTCGATGCGCTCCTCGACCTCCGGCAGGTCGGCCTCCGCCAGCGCCCGCATTTCGGCGTCGGTACCCTTATCGGCAAGCATGGCTTCAAGATCGGCCTGCTCATGCTCGGCCGAGCGCAGCGCCCTGACCTTGGCCACCATGTCCTGGATCTCGGCGTATTCCGACGCCATCCGCACATAGGCATCCGGCGCCGGGCCAGCCGACATCTGCGCTTCGAGCATCTCGAAACGCTTGACGACTTGATCCATACGATCGCGGGGCAGGTTGACCATGATGTGGGTGCTACAATGGGATCGAACGGTCGTCGGCAAAGGCCTGCAGCAGCGCCCGCATCGGCAGCCCCTGCGCCGGCGCCATCAGATTGTCGTTGAAGAACGCCTCCAACTCATCCAGCGGCAGTTCCGTCAGCATCGCCTTGACGGGGCCGATCGAGGCCGGCGACATCGAGATCGAGCGGAAGCCGAGACCGATCAGCGCCATCGCCGAGATCGGCTTGCCGGCAAGTTCGCCGCACAGTGTTACCGGTGTGTGGTTGCGGGCGCCGGCATCGGCGATCTGCTTCAGGACGCGCAGAAACGGCGCCGACAGCGTATCGAACCGGTTGGCCAATTGCGTGTTGCCGCGGTCGACCGCCATGACGAACTGGAACAGGTCGTTCGAACCGACCGAGACGAAGTCGACCGCTTTCATCAATTCGTCGAGCTGGAACAGAAGCGACGGCACTTCCAGCATCGCGCCCAGCTTGAGGCTGGTCGGCAAATGATGGGCAAAGCGCGACAGATGCCTTACCTCGCGGTCGATGATCTCGCGCGCCTGGGCGATCTCGCCAAGCTCGGTCACCATCGGCAGCATCAGCTTGAGTTCACGTCCGCCACTGGCCTTGAGCAGAGCGCGGATCTGGGTGCGCAGCAGGCCCGGCCGGTCAAGCGTCAGGCGGATCGCCCGCCATCCGAGCGCCGGGTTCTCCTCCTGGATCGCACCCTTGAAATAGGGCAGCACCTTGTCGCCGCCGATGTCGATGGTGCGGAAGGTGACCGGCTTGCCGCGCGCCGCCTCGAGCACGTCGCGGTAAAGCTTTTCCTGGGCCTCGGCGCGGGGAAATGTCGAGGCGACCATGAACTGCAGTTCGGTACGGAACAGGCCGATGCCGGCCGCACCTGCCTCGGCCAGCTGCGGCAGGTCGACGGCAAGACCGGCATTCATCAACAAGTCGACCTGGACACCGTCCCTCGTCGTCGACGGCTTCTTGCGCAGCTCGCGATAGACCTCTTGCCGGCGCGCCCGGAAACGCACCTTTTCGGCATAGGCGGCTTCGAGGTCGGACTGAGGCCGCAAATGGATCACGCCCTCTTCGCCGTCGACGATGATGGCATCGCCGTTTTCCGCCATGGAAACGGCGCCCTTCATCTGGCCGGCGACAGGAATGCCCATGGCGCGCGCGACGATGACGACGTGGCTGGTGGCTGCACCGTCCTCGAGCACCAGCCCGCGCATCTTGTCGCGGGGATAGTCGAGCAGCTCGGCGGCGCCCATCGAGCGGGCGACGATGATGGCGTCCTTCGGCAGCGCCGCCGCGACATCTTCCGGCCCGCGCCCCATCAGCTGGCGCAGCAGCCGGTTGGCGAGGTCGTCGAAATCGCTCATCCGCTCGCGCAGATAGGGATCGGTCATGTGCAGCATGCGGGCGCGCATGTCGCTCTGCACCTTCTCCACCGCCGCTTCCGCCGTCAGTCCGTTGCGGATCGCCTCTTCCAGTCGGCGCACCCAGCCGCGGTCGTTGGCAAACATGCGATAGGCTTCCAGAACCTGGCGATGCTCGCCCTCGAAGGCGACGTCGCGGCGTTCCAGCATGTCGTCGATGGAGAGCCGGAGCGAGCCGAGCGAGGTCTCGAGCCGGCGGACCTCTTCCTCGCTGTCCTCGTTGAACAAATTGGTGACGACGATGCGCGGCTCGTGCAGCACGACATGGCCAAGCCCGACGCCGTCGTTGAAGGACAGACCGGTGAAACTGACCGGACGGCGCAGGTCGAGTTCGAGGCCCGGCCGGGTCAGCCGCGCCAGATCGCCGGTGGCGATCATCTCGGCGATCACCATCGCGGTGGTTTCCAGCGCCTCGACCTCGTCGTCTCGGTAATGGCGCATCGTCTTGTTCTGCACCACCAGCACGCCCAGCGTGCGCCCTGCCCGCAGCACCGGCACGCCAAGGAAGGAGTTGTAGATCTCTTCCCCGGTCTCCGGCAGGTAGGCAAAGGCCGGGTGTTCCTGGGCGTTGGAAAGGTTGAGCGGCCGCGCGCTGGCCGCGATCGTGCCGACCAGGCCTTGCCCCAGCCGTAGCTGCGCCAGGTGGACGGCGTTCGGGTTCAAACCTTCGGTGGCGTAGAGTTCGAGCACCGAATCGGCGCGCAGCACGTAGAGCGAGCAGACTTCGGCGACCATGTTGGAGGCGATGTCGCGCACGATCCGGTCAAGCCGCTCCTGCGGCTCCAGCGGCTCCTGCATGAGCTCGCGGAGCCGTTTCAGCAAAACGCGCGGGCCACTGGCCTGATCACGCATCGCGGCTTCTTCTCCAATGGGCATTTTGCCCGCCGCAGTTTCCACTGCGACCGGCGCACACGCAACAACTCAAATCGTTCTCGCTACTGCTTATCCAGACCGTAGACGGAATGCAAAGTACGAACCGCAAGTTCAGTGTACGGACCGTCGATCAGTATCGAAATCTTGATTTCGGAGGTCGTGATGGCGCGAATATTGATCGAACGGTCGGCCAGCGCCTTGAAAGCGGTCGCGGCGACGCCGGCATGGCTTCTCATGCCGATGCCGATGACCGAAACCTTCGACATGCCGGCTTCCGATTGCACGACATCGTAACCGATCGAAGCTTTCAGGCGCTCGAGCACGGCCAGCGCCTTGTCGACATCGCCCGACGGCACGGTGAAGGTCATGTCGGTGAACTTGCCGTCCTCGGAAATGTTCTGGACGATCATGTCGACATTGATGTTGGCCTCGGCCAGCGGCCCGAAGATGCCGGCGGCGACGCCTGGCCGGTCGCCGACACGGCGCAGCGAAATCTGCGCTTCGTCCTTGGCATAGGCAATTCCGGTGACGACCTGCTGTTCCACGATCTCTTCCTCGTCGCAAATGAGCGTTCCGGGCGGATTGAGCAAATCCCCCATTCCGGGCGCATCGGGATCGTCGAAGGACGACCGCACGAAGGTACGCACCCTGTGCACCATGGCAAGCTCGACCGAACGCACCTGCAAAACCTTGGCGCCAAGCGAGGCCATTTCAAGCATTTCCTCGAACGAAATCTTGGCCAGCCGCCGCGCCTTCGGCTCGATGCGCGGATCGGTGGTGTAGACCCCGTCGACGTCGGTGTAGATGTCGCAACGATCGGCCTTGACCGCTGCAGCGATCGCCACCGCGCTGGTGTCGGAACCGCCGCGGCCAAGCGTGGCGATGCGATTGTCCGGGCCGATGCCCTGGAAGCCGGCGACCACCGCCACCTGGCCCTCGCCGAAACGCTTGATCAGGAAGGCGCCGTCGATGTCGAGGATGCGCGCCGCGCCGTGCGCATTGTCGGTCTTGATCGGGATCTGCCAGCCCTGCCAGGAACGGGCGTGCACGCCCATGTTCTGCAAGGTGATTGCGAGAAGGCCGGCGGTGACCTGTTCGCCGGAAGCGACGACTGCGTCATATTCGCGTGCGTCGTGCATCGGCGAGGCTTCGCGCGTCCATTGGACCAGTTCATTGGTCTGGCCGGCCATCGCCGAGACGACCACCGCCACCTCATGGCCGGCGTCGACCTCGCGTTTGACGTGACGCGCCACATTGCGGATGCGGGCGATGTCGGCGACGGAGGTTCCGCCGAATTTCATCACGATGCGCGCCATGGAAGCGAAATGCCTTTGACTGAAGCCGGACGCCAGCCCAAAAGCGGGAATCCCGAAAAGCGGAAGGCCGGCTGATGCCGGCCGCTGAATGCGCGGCCTCCTTAGCCAAATGATGAAGCTTTCGCAAGACTGGCGGCCGATTGCCGACTTCAAGAACACGGCATATTGCGTTCCGGCCCGCCGCCGCCTACGAAATGCTGCCCGCGGGGAATTCCCATTTGGTTCGGCATAACAGATGATTGCTCGTCTTCGACGCGCCACCCGATGGCAATCCCTCCCGCTTTTCATCGGCTTCGCGATGTTGGCGCTGATCGTCGGCACGCGCGCCGTGCTGGTCGAGAGCCAGCAGGCCAATCGCGCCGCCACCCGTGAGACAATCGAATATCAGGAACTGCTTTCCGGGCTGCTCTCACTGGCACAGGATGCCGAGAGCGGCCAGCGCGGCTATCTGCTGACCGGCGAGAAGTCCTACCTCGAACCTTATCGGAAGGCGGTCGAGGCAATCCCAGGGCAACTCGCCCGCATTGACACCATGACAGCCTCGGACGACCAGCTCGCCCCGCAGGTCAGTCACATCAAGGACGCGCTTGCGCAAAAGCAGGCGGAGCTGTCCGAAACGATCGCACTCTACGACAAGGGTGACGCCGCGAAGGCGCTGGAGATGGTCCGCAGCGGCCAGGGCAAGGCCGCCATGGACGAGATCCGGGCCAGCATGGATACAATCCGACGCATCGGCGCCGCCGCCGTCGCCGAGCGTGACGAGCACACGGACCAGGTCGAGACCTGGCTGCGCATCGGCTCGCTGGCGGCGCTGCTGGCGATCTTTCTGCTCGGCACCTTCACCATCCGCGAATTCCGACGCCGCTACCGCGAGGTGGCCGTCGCCCAGGATGAGCTGACGCGCAAGAACATCGCGCTCGGCAATGAGATCCAGACACGCGAAAAGGCTGAATCCCAGATCCGCCAGATGCAGAAGATGGAGGCGGTCGGCCAGCTGACAGGCGGTATCGCCCACGACTTCAACAATATGCTGGCGGTGATCATCAGCGCCATGAACCTCGCCCAGCGCAAGCTGGAGCGCGGCGAGCACGACATAGCAAAATTCATCGAAGCGGCGATCGACGCGGCAAACCGGGCGGCAAATCTGACAGCCAGGCTGCTCGCCTTCTCGCGCCAGCAGCCGCTGGCGCCGCAGATCGTCGATACCAACCGCCTGCTGACTGGAATGTCCGACCTGCTTCGGCGGGCGCTCGGCGAAACCATCCGCATCGAAACCGTTCTTGCAGGAGGCTTGTGGAAGACCCATGCCGACCCGAGCCAGATCGAGAACGCCATTCTCAACCTTGCCGTCAACGCGCGCGACGCCATGGGCGACGACGGCAAGCTGACCATCGAGACCGCCAACAGCCATCTCGACGACAGCTACGCCGCCACCCATGCCGAGGTCAAAGCCGGCCAGTATGTGATGATCGCCGTCAGCGACACCGGTTCGGGCATGGCGCCCGACACCTTGGCCAAGGCCTTCGAGCCCTTTTTCACCACCAAGCCGGTCAACAAGGGCACGGGCCTGGGGCTGAGCCAAGTATACGGCTTCGTCAAACAGTCCGGCGGTCACGTCAAGATCTATTCCGAGCCCGGCGAAGGCACGACCATCAAGATCTATTTGCCGCGATTCTTCGGACAGGAGGAGGTTGCCACCCCAACGGGGCGGGGCGACACCCCCACGGCTCCGGTCACCGAAACCATCCTTGTCGTCGAGGACGATGCACGCGTGCGTGCTTCAACCACGGATGCCCTGCGCGAACTCGGCTACACCGTCATCCATGTCGGTAGCGGCCAGGAAGCGCTGCAGGCGCTGGCCGAAAGCCCCGGCATCGCCCTTCTGTTCACCGATATCGTCATGCCGGTGATGAACGGCCGCAAGCTTGCGGAGGAAGCGGTCGCCCGCATGCCGCAGCTGAAGGTGATCTTTACCACCGGCTTCACCAGGAACGCCGTGGTCCACAACGGCGTGCTCGACCACGACGTGCACTTCCTGGCCAAGCCGTTCACCATCGAGCAACTGGCGGCGAAACTTCGCGACGTGCTGGACACCAAGCAGCCCGGCCCGGAATGATCCTCTCGTGATCGACAACGGCGACCTGCCCTGACGCAACTGCGTTTCTGGGTGGGTGCGAC
This sequence comes from Mesorhizobium waitakense, assembly GCF_056431085.1. NCBI lineage: Bacteria > Pseudomonadati > Pseudomonadota > Alphaproteobacteria > Hyphomicrobiales > Phyllobacteriaceae > Mesorhizobium > Mesorhizobium waitakense. The sequence goes on from NZ_JBWKME010000170.1 coordinate 18,634, forward strand.
AGCGGGACACCGGACCTCAAGCCAGGGTTTTGCTGGCCTTGGCCTGGTGCAGGTCGGCAGGGGCCTTGCCCAGCCCGACGACGACGCGGTCACGCCCGTCTGCCTTTGCCTGATAGAGCGCGCGGTCAGCGGCGTTGACGATCTCCGCCCAGGAGGCGCCAAGCTCCGGAAAGGCAGCCACCCCGAATGACGCGGTGATGGTGCCAAGCGTGCGGCCGCGATGAGCGAGGTGAAGCTGCTTGATCGCTTTTCGCAGCGCCTCGGCGCGTTCGGCACCGTGCGCCAGCGAAGTTGCCGGCATCATCAGGGCGAATTCCTCGCCGCCATAGCGTGACACCACGTCACTTTCCCGGGCGTGGTCGAGCAGCGTGCCGGCGACCTGCTTGAGGACGAGATCGCCGGCTTCATGGCCGAACGTGTCGTTGAACTGCTTGAAATGATCGACATCGAGCATGATCATCGCCAGGGGCTGTTCTGCACGCTCCATGCGCCTCAGTTCGCGACTGCTTGTTTCCTCGAGATAGCGCCGGTTGTAGAGCCCGGTGTTGGGATCACGGATCGATTGTTGCCGCAGCGTTTCGCGCAGGCGCAGATTGGCCAGCGCCAACGCCAGCGTATCGACGACGCCGCGCAGGATCTGCTGCCGCTCGGCCAGCCAATCCGGCTTGTCGGCGGCGTCTGGTTCGCACAGATGCACGATGCCAAGCGTCTCTCCCTGTGCCGCCAGAGGCATGCAGACATAGCCGCGGCCGCCATTCTCGGTGATGTGGTTGCAGCGCGGCGTCAGCATGCCGGGGCCGGCAACATGCTCCTGGCCGCGCCGCAGCGCCCAGCAATCTTCCGGCGCAAATTGGCCAACGCTCGAACGGATTGCGCCCCAGTGCGCCATCTCCTCGACCAGATTGCGCGAGGCGCTGGTCAGATGAACGGTTCCGCTCAATCCGCCGAAGAAGTCGGGCATGGCCGAGCCGACGACGGAAAACGCCTCCTGGAACGTCACGCAAGCCTGAAGCAACTCGCCGAGTTTGACCAGGCGGGTCGTTGCCTGCGACGTCTCCTTCAGTTCGCGGTTCAGTGTCGACAGTTCCTCGGCGCGATCGCTGACCGCGCGCTCGGCGCTGCGCAACTCGCCGATGTCGCTCAACGTCAGCACGATGCCGCCATCGGAGCGATTGAGCGGATTGCAGCTCGCAATCACCGGCAGGTACGATCCATCAGGCTTTGCCAGCCGCACCTCGGCCTGATGCTGGCGACCCGTGGTCAGCGCCAGTTCGATCGGGGATGTGCCCTGCGCCAGCCTGTCTCCCGACAATCCCCGCATATGGAGGACTGACGGCCAGTCCTGGCCCTCGATCTTGTCGTTGCGCAAGCCGATGATCTCGGCGGCTGCCGGATTGACGGAGACGATCTGGCCGTTGCCGTCGATAACGGCAATGCCCTCGGCGACGGTCCGGACGATATCCTCGATATATGCCTTCTGCTCGACGAGCTGCCCACGCGAGGCTTCGAGCTCGGATGCCATGCGGTCGAACCCTTGCGCCAATAGACCGAACTCGTCGTTGGAGGTACGGCCGATCCGCGCCCCGGCGTCGCCGCGCGCCAGCGATTCGATGCCGCGGTTGAGGCCGGAAAGACCGGCGCCAAAGCCGCGTAGCAAAAGGAAAGCCGAGAGCGCCGATATCAACACGGCGGCCGCGGTGCTCAGACCGACAAGCCAGAGCATGTTGTTGGTGCGCTGTTGGGCGGCGCGCAGCAGTGGCGTGTACTCGAACAGAACCGCGCCGACGTTCTTGCCCGGGGCATCCTTGATCGGCACCGCGACAAGGTTGATTGCTTCCGACACGTCGGCGCTGCTTTCGACGAAGTCGCGCGGCGAGCCGTCATCGAGCGTATGGCCGACTTCGTTGTCGGGATCGTGGCCGTACTTTGTGCCGACATTCTGTTCTTCACCCGGAACGTCGGCCAGGATGATCTTGCCGCGATCGACCACCACGAGGTCGCGTTTCGAGCCGCTGTGCTGCGAAGTGACGAATTCACGCAGCGCCTCGGGTCTCTCGAACAACGGACGTGGCGTATCGGCGGCCTTGAAGGCGATCGCCGCCGCCAGTTGCCGTGCAACGCTTGTCGCCTCAGCCAGTGCGGAGGATCTGGTCAGCGACATCTGGGAGACTATTGCAATGCCGCCCACCAGGCCGATCAAGGCCGCTGCGCTCAGCAAAGTAGCGATAATCTGGGTCTTGATCCGCACCAAGGCATCCGATTCTAGGAAAGGCAATGTATATGCCGAATCCCGGTCGTGTTTCAGGAGACCGCCAACCTCGTAAATTTCATGTTAAGGAAGCCCGATCAACCGCCATCTCCAGCAAGATCGCGGCACCGAAGATAGTGGGGTCAGCCTGGCTGTGCGACGGCTCTCCACAGGCCGGGATAATCGACAACGAAGCCGTGCGGCGACACGTCGAGGATCTCGTCATAGCCGAACATGGGCGCGGCATAGGCATAGCGTACCGTGTCGAGACGCCGGTAGGTCTGATCGAGGCGGACCAGCTTGAGCTCGGGGAACGTCAGGTAGGCGGCTGGGGCGGGCGTCTCCACCCCGATGCCGAGGTTGAACCGACGGATAGCCAGCAGATTTGATGCCGGCGTGAAACCAAGATCGACGTCGACAAGCCCGGCGACGCCATCTTGGACCTCGCCGTTCAGTATCCACTGGCCGCTGGACCCTCGTTCGATCGCGTAGTGCAGCTCACCCGTGCCGGAAAAGCCGTCGACCCGCGCTGATCGTGTGCGCCAGCCGGCATCGCAAATCACCTCATAGGCAAGGCAGCATGGCTGGCCGTCCTGGACGAAGATGGCCCGTCCCCTGAGGCTCTGCCCGCCGTCGGTCGGCGAAAGCAGGCAGGCGTCGTGGCCTTCCACGTCCAGCCGACGCCAAAGGATGGAAGCCGTCATCGGTGTCAATCGTCCACTCCCTCGACGTCAAAACGATGCCTCTGCTTCGCCTGCCTGGCCAATGGTGTTTCACCCGCCGCACCCGGCAACTGACATGCCCTGACAGAATGCATCGCCCTGGCGGCCGGGGAAAATTGTTGCCTTGACATTCGCCGCCCCACGCCCGATTTCCTAGCACTTGAGGAGACAACCGATGCCAGAGCCCCGACGATCGACGATCGATGCCGGAGAAGTGGAGCGCTTTTCCGCTCTTGCCGCCGAATGGTGGAATCCGAACGGCAAGTTTCGCCCGCTGCACAAGTTCAATCCGGTCCGGCTCTCCTATATCCGCGACCAGATAGCGACACGCTTCGGCCGCGACCCGCGCGCGGCACGGCCTTTCGAGGGCCTGCGCATCCTAGACATTGGCTGCGGCGGTGGCCTTTTGTGCGAGCCGATGGCGCGGCTTGGTGCCGAGGTGGTCGGAGCGGATGCCTCCGAAACGAACATCGAAGTGGCGAAGCTGCACGCGGCCGAGGGCAATGTGAGCGTCGACTATCGCGCCACGACGGCCGAGGATCTGGCCGATGCCGGTGAGAAATTCGACGTCATCCTCAACATGGAAGTGGTCGAGCACGTCGCCGACATCGACCTGTTCGTCGGTAAATGCGGCGAAATGGTTCGGCCCGGCGGCATCATGTTCGTGGCCACCATCAACCGCACGCTGAAGGCGCTCGGACTGGCCATCATCGGCGCCGAATATGTGCTGCGCTGGCTGCCGCGCGGCACCCACCAGTTCGGCAAGCTGGTGCGCCCGGAAGAACTCGAAAAGGCGCTTGGCGGCGCCGGGCTGAGCATCATCGACCGCACCGGCGTCACCTACAATCCGCTTGCCGACCGCTGGGCGCGCTCCAAGGACATGGACGTCAACTACATGGTGCTGGCGGAAAAAGGCTCGGTCTGATCCGCCACACTTTTCCTGGAAGTTGCTCCAGGTGTGTTGAGATTCAAGTCAGGCCGAGTCGGAGTCGAAGACGGGCGCGAAGCGACCAAACAAGGGGGCGTCCGAGAACCGGAGCGGAGCGTACTTTTGGGTACGTGAGCACCGGAAGCGCAGGAAGCTGCCGTTTGCAGGCCGGCATCACCTGAATATCAACACATCCTAGGCGTCGAGCGGCCTGTAACCGCCCCGCCAGTAGATCAGCGCCTGCCCGGCATCGCGGGTGCGCACGGCCTCGACCGTGCCGATGACGATGGAATGTGTGCCGCGATCGATCATCTCGTCGAGGCTGCAGTCGAAGGCGGCCACCGCGTCCGAAAGCAATGAAGCTCCGGTCTTCAGCGTCATCCATTCGGCGCCCTCGTAGCGGTCCTTGCCCTTGATGCCACCAAAGCCGGAGAACCGCTCGGCGACGCGCTGATGCTGGGGCCCGAGCGAATTGACGCCGAAATGGCGGTAGCGTTCGATCAGCGGCCAGGTCGACGACGACCGGTTGACGCAGACCACCAGGCCGGAGCGATCCTCACCGACGCCGGCAGTGATGACGCTGACATTGCCGACGATCAGCCGCATCGCGGCTCGAAAATCCGCGACGCCGACAGGAGTTCGCTCCGGAACCTTCGGTTCAGTCATGGCTGGCTCCTCGATGTCCCGGACGCGGAAACGGATTCGGAAAAGATCACGCTCGAACAAGAAGATAAAGCGAATCCAGATTCAGGTGAGCCCGCTCCCGGCGGCCATGGCTGCCGGCGTGATGCAGATGCCTTTCGGCCTAGGCCGCTTGCGCTTTCTGGCTTTGTGCCTTGGTGGTGATGAAGACGCCGGCTGTGATGATGACCGCGCCGGCCCAGGTCAGCAGCTGATAATGTTCCCCGAGGAAGACCGTGCCGGCAAACAGCCCGACCGCCGCCGCCACATAGCCGATCTGGCTGAGATAGACGGGGCCGCCGACCGACTGCAGGCGGAAGAAGAAGGCGAACATCGCCGACGCCGACGCGGCCTGGGCGACGACGACCAGCGGCACGCCGCCGAGCGGTGCGAAGGCCCCGGCGCCGAACAGAGCGAGAATGCCAACAAACAGCATCGCCGCCGACGCCAGGTGGCTGCCAACCGCAAGCTCGATCGGACCGGTGCCTTCCGGCCAGTCCACCGTGCGGTAGATGTTGCCGGCGGCAAGGCTGACCGGGATGAGCAGGCCCATCACCACCCAGAACAAATCGGCCGGCTGGCCGGCCTCGCCGCGTGTGACCGCCACCATGACCGCGCCGACGAAGCCGACAGCGATGCCGACGATGCCCAGCATGTTGGGACGCCGGACATGCAGCAGGATCGAGAACACCAGCGTGATGACGGGCGACAGCGTGAACATGATGCCGGTGTAGCCGGCGCCGAGATGCGGAATGGCCGAGAACATCATGAGGTTCGGGACGGCATAGGACACCGCCGCGGTGACGAAGAAATAGCGCAATTTGCGAGCGGTGAGCCGGATGCGCTGGCCGCGCAGCAGCAGGGCGAACAGCAGCACGCCGCCGGCGCCGAGCGAGATGACGAAGGCCCAGACCATGGCCGGCACACCGGCAGCCGTGGCGAGCTTGCCGAACGGCAACGTCAGGCCAAGCAGGCCACCGGTGATCACCAGCAGGCCGAGCGCCGAATCCCAAAGAAATTTCATCATCGAGCCCTGTCGTGCGCGGCCCCTTGGCCGGCATTGCATCTTGAGGTAAGATAATGGAAAGATTCTTAACGTCAAGATATATGATGGTGAGACAATTGGACAGGGCAGCAAGAGCGATCGAGCAATGGATGCGAGAGCGGCCGGATCTGGATGTCTCGCCGATGGCGGTGCTCGGGCGGCTGAACGAGGCCTCCTCGCTGATCGCCCGCGAGCGCCTCGCTCCGCTCTTTGCCCGGTACGGGCTGCAGTCCGGGGAGTTCGACGTGCTGGCGACGCTGCGCCGCTCGGGATCACCCTACGCGCTGACGCCGACCGCTCTCTATGAAGCGACGATGGTGACGTCGGGCGCCATGACCAACCGGCTCGACCGGCTCGAAACGTCCGGATTGATCCTGCGTGGGCCGCACCCCAACGATCGGCGCGGCATTGTCGTGCGGCTGACCGAAAAGGGTCTAGCGCTGATCGACGAGGCTGTCAGCGCCCACGTTGCCAACGAGCACGAGATTCTCGCGGGCTTGACGCCTGCGGAACGGGAAACGCTGTCTCGGCTGCTTGAGAAATTGATCGGCAGCGTGAGTTAGCAGCTCAGTGGCGGTCGTCCGGAAAAACCGGAATCGGCATAAACTCGACGCCGTCCTCGGCCAGGCTCTTGGCCTCGTCCAGTGTCGCCTCGCCATAGATGCCGCGTGCGTCGCTTTCGCCGAAATGGATCTTGCGTGCTTCCTCGGCAAACTTGTCGCCGACATAGTCGGCATTCTCGCGCACCTTCTCGGCCATCGCCTTGAGCTGCGCCAGGGCCTGCTTCTGCGCCTCGCCCATGGCGAGCGTTATCGTTTCCTGCTTGCGCGCCGTGGAGACGGCCGGCGCCATCAGGGCTTTCTGCACCTTGTGCGAACCGCAGCTCGGGCAATCGACGAAGCCGCGCTTCTTCTGGGTGTCGAAATCCTCGTTGCTACGAAACCAGCCCTCGAATTCGTGGTCGTGCTCGCAAATAAGGGCAAACCGGATCAAGAGGCCGCACCCCTGAGACGCGGCGCCTCGCCCGCGCCGGCATTGACGGCGAAATCCCGCGCATTCTTGAGATTGGGGATCTTCTTGCGCGCCGCGGCCGACTGCGCCGGATCGATCTCGGCAACGATCACCGCCGGCTCGTCATGCGCGGCTTCGGCGATGATGCGGCCCCACGGGTCGACGATCAGCGAATGGCCATAGGTCTCGCGGCCGTCCTCGTGCAGGCCGCCTTGCGCCGCGGCAACGACATAGGCGCCGTTCTCGATGGCGCGTGCCCTGAGCAGCACATGCCAGTGCGCCTCGCCCGTCTGGCGGGTGAAGGCGGCGGGCACGGAAAGCAGGTCGGCGCCGGCCAGCGCCTCGGCGCGGAACAATTGCGGAAAGCGCAGATCGTAGCAAACGGCGAACCCCAGTTTCGCGCCTGCGATCTCGGTCACGACAGCCTCGGTGCCCGGCTCGTAGGCGGTGGATTCGCGCCAGCTCTCGCCATTGTCGAGATCGACGTCGAACATGTGGATCTTGTCATAGGTGGCGAGCGCGGCGCCGTCCGGACCGAACAGCAGCGCCCGGTTGGCGAGCTTGCCGTCGGCGCGCAGGATGGCGGTCGAGCCGATATGCAGGAAGACGCCAAGCTCGCTCGCCAGTTTGCGCGCGGTCGCCACCACGATGTCCTTGTCCTCCGAGGTGAAGGAGGCGGCACGCGCCTCCTTGTCGCGGATCAGCGCCCCGGTCATTTCCGGCGTCTGGATGTAGGTCGCACCTTGGCCGGCGGCTTCACGCACCAGCCGTTCGAGATCGACGGCGTTGCGCTCGGGGCTCTCGCCTGAACGCATCTGGATCGCAGCGGCCTTGAAAACACCCATCGTCATATCCCCTCAAATCGTTGCGCCGTTGGCGAGCATTTTGTCGAGCCGGCCTTCGGCCTCCAGCTCGTGCAGGTCGTCGCAGCCGCCGACATGCGTATCGCCGATGAAAATCTGCGGAAAGGTCGCGCGGCCGTGAGCGCGGGAAATCATTTCCTGGCGCAGTTCGGGCGAGAAGGAGGCGTCATGCTCGGTAAAGGCGACGCCCTTGCGCTCGAGCAGCCGCTTGGCTGCCGTGCAATAGCCGCACATCATGCGGGTATAGATGGTGACATCGGCCATGACGAATTTCCGCTGTTCGTTGCCGACTTATATAGTCGCGGACTCGTCCGCCCGAAAGTCCCCCGGCAACACACGCGCAAAGGTCAGCACGTCGACGGCACCGGCGCCACCTCTCTTCAGCGCCTTGGTTGCCGCACGAACGGTGGCGCCCGTGGTGTAGACGTCGTCGATCAACAGCACCCTGCGGCCGGCAATCTCGATTTCCGCCTCGGCGGGCACCCGAAAGGCGGCCCGCACATTTTCCTCACGTTCCTGCCTCTCCAGCCCTACCTGCTGGCGGGTGAGTTTGACGCGCCGCACCGCCGAAGGCGCGAAGGGCAATTGGCTGAGCACGGAGACCGCCCTCGCCAGCTCCGCCGACTGGTTGAAGCGTCGCCTGAAAAAGCGCCGCCAGTGCAGCGGCACCGGCACCACCACATCCGCCTCGGCGATGAGGTCGGCGCCGGCGCGCACCATCCATCGCGCCATCCATGGCGCGAGATCCGTGCGATCCTGGTATTTCAGTCCTTGCACCATCTGGCGGGCGACGCCGGAATAGGCGACGGCGGCCCGCGCCCGCTCGAAGGGCGGCGGATCGGCGATCGCCTCGGCGGATAGAAAGCCCTCGCCCATATGGTGCGTGAACGGCGTGCCCATCACCGGGCACCATGGCCGTTCCAGGAGCCGCAGCTTCGGCCAGCAGGCGCCACACAGGACGCCGGGCTGCGAGACATGCCGGCGGCAGCCGGCGCAGACCGGCGGAAACAGGATGCGCGCCGGCCAGCCGAGGGCCGATCGGGCCAGGCTCTTGATCTCGATGGGCTTGATCTTGGGCATCGGATCGGCCACGTGGTTGGTCCTGCGCGCCACTATATGAACAATCTCAGAGCGTGGACAAACAAGGATTTGCCCGTTGCGGCCGATAATGGATATTTCGCTTTGGCTGGCGCACAAGCGGCGCGCGCTCGTCCATCCCGTTGACGGTGCCGATTTCCTCATGCGCCGCACGGCCGAGGACCTTGCCGATCGGCTGGCTGCCGTCGAGCGCCGGTTCGGCGAGGCCGCGGTGCTGTTTTGCCAGACGGCGGCGGCAGCCGAAATGCTCGCCGAGAGCGGCAAGGTCGCCGACATTGTCCGCGTCGAGACGGACGCGGCTTTCCTGAATGGCGGCGCCGGCTTGATTGCACCACTCGAAACCGTGCCGTTCGAACCGGAAAGCCTCGATCTGGCGGTCTCCCTGCTGTCGCTGCAGGCAATGAACGACATCCCCGGCATGCTGATCCAGATCCGCCGCGCGCTGCGGCCAGACGGGCTTTTCCTCGGCGCCTTTGCCGGCGCCGGCACGCTTTTCGAGTTGCGCGAAAGCCTGCTTGCGGCCGAGACCGAGCTCTATGGCGGCGCCAGCCCGCGTGTCATCCCGTTCACCGACGTGCGCGATGCCGGTGCGCTTCTGCAGCGCGCCGGTCTCGCCCTGCCGGTCGCCGATGTCGAGACGGTGACGGTGCGCTATGCCAGCCTGTTCAGCCTGATTGCGGATCTGCGGGCCATGGGCGAAACCAGTGCGCTCACCGAGCGCAGCCGGCGGCCGGGCTCGCGCAAGCTGTTTGCCCGCGCGGCGGAAATCTACGCCGAACGCTTTTCCGACCCCGATGGCCGCGTGAGGGCAAGTTTCTCGATCGTCTGGATGTCCGGCTGGGCGCCCGACGCATCGCAGCAAAAACCGCTGAAGCCCGGGTCGGCCAAGGTCTCGCTGAAGACAATACTGGAGGCTCCCGACGGGCAGTGAACCGGCCCGCAGGCGCGGACGGCTACCTCAGGGCCCGAGGGCGTTGACAAGCCTGCTGGCATTGTCGCTGAACAGCCAGGTGATTGCGTTGAAAACCTGGCTGATGCCGCCAATGATGGTCAACGACAGCACACCGATGATCAGGGCATATTCGACAGCCGTGGCGCCGGTCTCGTCCTTCAGAAAACGAAGCAGCACTGCATTCATGACCTAAACCCCTCTGGCCAGAACCTTACCGCCGATCTGTTAAGAAAGGTTAACGGCAAAGGCTTAACAGGCGGTGAAACCGCCGCCCTTGTCGAATCTCTTAACCATGTCAGCAGTCGCCGCTGCTTCTGCCATTGGACCTGATGATGCAGACCGAACTGGGCTCCGGCTGCAGCACGCTGCGGCGCACCGTATAGGTTTCGCGATGGCTGACCGAGCCGGTGGCCGTCATGTCGAGCCCGCTGGCAAAATCGTCGCGGGCCGACAGCGAGCGTGTCTGGCTGTCGAGGAAAGGCGCGGCGATCAGCGCCAGCGCCACCGCGGCCGAACCGAACAGAAGCGTGATGCGCAAGATGCCCATGCCCGCGTCGGCGGCGCGAAAGGCGCGATCGGGCCGGATCGAGTCCCAATCCCTGTCCAGGTTCATTCTATCGCTCCCCAGCGAATCGGTGGCACGGCCACGAAACGACCATGCTTCACTTTTTCACGGCGAGATAAATCTTCCATTAACGCTGACTGATACAGCGCTTTCAACACGGCAGGCGGAAGGCGTCCCTAGAGGAGATCGATGAGGAACGGGATCAGCGGCGCATCCGCCGGCGGCATGGGATAGTCGCGCATCTGCTTTGGCCGCACCCATTTCAGCGCCTGCCCCTCCCTGGGCTGGGCGATGCCGCGGAAGCGGCGGCAGATGAACAGCGGCATCAACAGGTGGAAATCATCGTAGGAATGACTGGCGAAGGTGAGCGGCGCCAGGCAGGGAATGTCGGTCTCGATGCCGATTTCCTCATGCAGTTCGCGGATGATGCATTGTTCCGGCGTCTCGCCGGGCTCGACCTTGCCACCGGGAAATTCCCACAGGCCGGCAAGTTGCTTGCCCTCGGGGCGCCGTGCCAGCAGCACCCGGCCATCGGCATCGACCAGCGCACAGGCGGCGACCAGCAGCAGGCGCTTGCCGGCGATCGTCACATCACTCATGCCCAATTTCACTCCTGAACAGGCGGCCGGCGATAGTGGTAGCGATAGACCTCGTCGAAGCCGAGCGATCGATAGAGTGCCAGCGCGGGCACATTGCCGGCCTCGACCTGCAGCCAGGCTTCGCGAGCGCCACGCAGCCGCGCCCATTTCAGCGCCGACAGGATCAGGTTGCGGCCGTGGCCCTTGTTGCGCGCCGACTTGTCGGTGGCGATCTCGAACAGGCCGGCAAGATCGCCATCGTGCACGCAGATCAGCGTCGCCAGCGGCTCGGCTCCGTCTTCGAGCGCGAACAGCCCGGCCTCGGGCTGGATGGCGCCGATGATCTCCGACAGGCCGGGTCGCAGCGATACGTCCGAACCGCTGACCTTGAGCGACGCGCCGATGAAGCGGCTGATGTCCTTCAGCGGGATCTGGTCCATGGCGGCATCGAGTTGCGCGTCGGCCAGCGGCAGCCGCATCACCAGCGACTCGTCGAATCGGCTCCAGCCCTCGCGGTCGAGATGACTGGCGAGACTGGGACCCGACAGCGGCGACATGCGGAATGTCAGCGGCCTGCCATAGGCATCGAAACGGCGGCTGGCACGGCCGATGCGGTCGGCGATATGCTGGGTGTCACCGGGATCGAGAGGATTGACGGAATTCAGCCGCTTGGCCGGATGGCCGGCGGTCAGCCGCACCACCCAGGTGCCGTCATAGTGGACGGCCGCTGCTGGCCAGGCGCGAAAGCCGGCCGCCTCGTAGCGGCGGACGATCGCGAGCATGCTTGCCGGATGCCTGGAAGCCAAAGCCATCAGCTCCGATAGTCGCCATTGATGGCGACATATTCCTTGGTGAGATCGCAGGTCCACACCGTCGCCTTGCCGCGGCCGATGCCGATGTCGGCGCGGATGCGGATGTCGTCGCGCCTCATATAGGCCGACGTCGCTTCCTCCGAATAGCCGGGGTCGCGCTCGCCCTCATGCGCCAGCCGGTTGTCACCGAACCAGATCGACAGCCGGTCGCGGTCGGCGGGCTCGCCGGCCTTGCCGACCGCCATGACGACACGGCCCCAATTGGCGTCCTCGCCGGCGACCGCCGTCTTGACCAGCGGCGAATTGGCGATCGACAGCGCGATGCGCTTGGCCGACCGTGCCGATTTTGCGCCGGTGACCGTGACTTCGACCTGCTTGCGGGCGCCCTCGCCGTCGCGCACGACTTGCAGCGCCAGCGATTTCAGCACCTTGCCGAGCGCCCGACGAAACGCGCCAAGGCGCGCATCCTTGGCGTCGGTTATCTCTGGCGCGCCGCGCTTTGCGGCCTTGCCGGTGGCGAAGATCAGCAGCGTGTCGCTGGTCGAGGTGTCGCTGTCGACGGTGACCGCGTTGAAGGTCTTGGCCGTGCCGCGCGACAACAGGTCCTGCAGGACGGGTGCGGCGATCGGCGCGTCGGTGGCGATGAAGGACAGCATCGTTGCCATGTCGGGCGCGATCATGCCGGCGCCCTTGGAGATGCCGTTGATGGTGACGTCGGTGTCGCCGAGCTTGACGGTTGCGGTCGCGACTTTCGGATAGGTATCCGTGGTCATGATCGCCTTTGCCGCTTCGGTCCACAAATCAGGTTTGCCGTTGCTGACCAGCCCGGCCAGCAGATGGCTGAACTTGCCGGTGTCGAGCGGCTCGCCGATGACGCCGGTCGAAGCCAGGAAAACCTCGCTCGCCTTGCAGCCGGCCGCCTTGGCCGCGGCTTCGCCCGTCAGCGCGGTGGACTCGCGGCCCTTCTTGCCGGTGAAGGCGTTGGCGTTGCCGGAATTGACGACCAGCACCCGCGCCTTGCCGGCACCGAGATTCTGCCGGCAGAAATCGACCGGCGCCGAGGGGCACTTCGATTTCGTGAACACGCCGGCGACCGCGGTGCCTTCATCGAAGACCATGGTCAGCAGGTCGGTGCGGTTCTTGTATTTTATCCCGGCCTCGGCGGTGGCGATGCGCACCCCCTCGATGGCCGGCATCTTGGGGTATCTCTTCGGCGCAAGCGGCGAAATCGTCGTGGACATGGGGACCTCGGGCGGGAAAATCGCAAGGGAAGGCCGGTTTGCCCGATACGACGCGTTGGCGCAAGGGCGTTTTCGCTTGTCGCCAGGGGCGGAAACCCAATCGGGATTAAGCCTGCATTTCAAATCCGTTGGCATCGCCGGGGCCGATGACGTTATGATCTTTCCCATGGGCAGGCTTGCGATCCTCGCATGGGCGTTTCTGGGACTTTTGCTGCTGAGCGCCGATGCACAGCCGCAGCGGCGCGTGGCGCTGGTCATAGGCAACGGCACATATGCCGAAGCCGGCACGCTGGCCAATCCGGTCAACGACGCGCTCGACATCGCCGACAAGCTGCGCTCCATCGGCTTCGAGGTCATCGAAGGCAATGATCTCGGCAAGCGCGAACTGGAACGCAGCATCGGCGCGTTCTCCGATGCGCTCGAAGGCGCCGGCGCCGGGCTTTTCTACTATGCCGGCCACGGCTTGCAGGTTGAGGGGCGCAATTACATCGTGCCGGTCGACGCCAGGCTCGACATGCCGGTCAGGCTGCAGTTGGAGGCCGTGCCGATCGACGAAGTCCTCGACATCATGGAACAGCAGACCAAGGTCAGCCTGGTGTTTCTCGATGCCTGCCGCAACAACCCGTTTGCCCGCAGCCTGAGCCGCACCGCCACAACGCGCTCGGCGACGGCGCTGGCCGGACTGGCGCAGTTCGATTCGACGCGCGGCTCGTTCATCGCCTTCTCGACAGCACCTGGTGCGGTCGCCATGGACGGAAGCGGCCGCAACTCGCCCTTCGCCGAAGCCTTGCTGCGGCACATCGCCGAGCCCGGCCAGAGCATCAACGACATGATGATCGCGGTGCGCCGCGACGTGGTTTCGCAGACGCGCGAGGCACAGCGCCCCTGGGAACAGGGATCGCTGCTCGAGCGCTTCGAATTCGTCCCGGACGGACAACCCTCCCAACCGCAGAAGCCGGCCGCGGCTCCGGCCCCCTCGACGGAAGTTGCAGCACTTGAACGATCCGTCGGTGACGACAAGGGCTCGATCGAGAAATTCCTGCGCCGCGATTATCTGGCGCCCGACACCAAGGCGATGAACGAGACCGTCAAGCGGCTCTACGGCCCCTCCGCGACCATTTTCGGCACGCGCTACGACGCCGACGCCATCGCCAGGGTCAAGGCCGACTGGTTCGCGCAGTGGGCCTCCTGGTCGCTCGGCCTGGAGCCCGGCAGCCTGGAGGCCACTCCGCATGGCGAGGATCGCGCCGAGGCCGTCTTTGCGATGCGCTACGACTATCTGTCGAAGGACAAGTCGGCGGCGCGGCTGACCGGCAAGGCGCGTGTCACGCTTGGCCTTGTGAAGGCAGACGGCGGCTGGCGCATCGAGTCCGAGACATCGCAAGCGATGCAGTAGGCATCTGCTTGCGGCCAATCCAGCGGTGTCGGCAGCTCTTGTGGCGCTCGCGTTTCATATCGATAGGAATTTTTTCTTGACCCGGTGAGGGCAACTATGCTACGTATTTGTCGATGGTGCTGATTTGCGCCAGCGACCCGCCGCCCAGGCGGGTTTTTTGCTTTTTGATGCTCCGTCAACCAACACGCCGGCGAAGGCTTCTATGGAACCCGTTAACTCGGGATCGTTGCCGCTGCCGCCGCCACTGCCTCTGGCAGCTTGAAAACGGGGCGTTTCGTTTGATCACCGGGTCGCGTATATTGCCGGCGAAATTGTTGGCGAGGACGACAGAAATGGGCGTAGACGTCGATCCGGCGCGCAAATCGATCGGCGCGCGGCGCAACCCAGACAGCGCCGATGCCATTCTCGAAGCCGCCGAGGCCGTGCTGGTCGAGGCCGGTTATGCCGGTTTCTCGATCGAGGCGGTGGCGCGGCGGGCCCGCGCCGGTAAGCCCACCATCTACCGCTGGTGGCCGAGCAAGGCCGCATTGCTGCTCGAAGTCTACCAGCGCCAGAAACGCGTCGATGTTCCCGATACCGGGCGGTTGGAGGAGGATCTCGTCGGTTTCCTGAAAAACCTGTTCGCCCACTGGCGCGAGACATCGTCTGGCAGCGTGTTCCGGTCGCTGATCGCCGAGGCGCAGTCGGATGACGCGGCGTCCGCGGCACTTGCCGGCTACGCACTGGGCCGAACGTCGCATACCGGCCAGATAATCGAACGCGCCAAGACGAGGGGCGAAATCGGCGTCGACATCGATTCAGCGTTGGTCGCCGACCTGATCGCCTCTTACGCCTGGAAGCACCTGTTGACCAACCGGCTCGACGAGGACGAAGCCACGATACGCAAGACGGTCAGCTACGTGATGCGAGGCATAGCAGCGCCTGGAAAGTGAAAATCGGCCGGCGCAGTCGACAAAAGAGGGCCGCGGCAACCCTTGGCTGCCGCGGCCCTTTCAAAAATTCAGGCTTACTTGGCGCTTTCCAGCGTATCGACCGCCTTCTTCAGCTTCTCGTCGGGGATCTCGACCTTGGCGCCGCCGCGCAGCGACTTGACCAGCGCAAAATACTTGTCGCGGATGACCGCCTGCCTGGCCTGGTCCTTGACGTCGTCGAATGCCGGCGGCTGCTTGGTGCGCTTGTCCTCGAGCTTGATGACATGCCAGCCGAACTGCGACTGCACCGGCTGTTCGGTGTATTTGCCGACCTGGAGCGCGAAAGCCGCCTTGTCGAACTCCGGCACCATCTGGCCAGGTCCGAACCAGCCGAGATCGCCACCACTGGTCTTGCCCGACGGATCGCTGGTGTGCTCGTTGGCGAGCTTCTGGAAGTCGGCGCCGCCGTCGAGCTGCTTGATGATGGCCTCGGCCTCTTCCTTCGTCTTCACGAGGATGTGACGGGCATGCACCTCGTTTGTGGGCGGTGTGTTGGCGATCTCCTGGTCGTAGCGGGCGCGAACCTCGGCGTCGGTGACCTTGTCGACGACGCCCTTCTCGACCATCTCGCCATGCAGCGCGCGCTGCTGCAGGAAGGCCATGCGGCGCTGGAAGTCGGGATCCTTGTCGAGGCCGGTGGTGACCGCCTGGGCGGCCATGACGCGGATTTCGATGGCCGCCGAGAGGGCCGCGGCGCGGCGCTGCTCGGGCGGCAGCTGGGCGAACTGCTGCGACAGCTCGCCTTCGGCAAGCACCAGGTCGGCTTCGGTCAAGGGCTGGCCGTTGATCGTGGCGATCACGGTGTTCGGATCGACCGGTGCCGCGGCAGGTGCTGCCGCATCCGCCGGGGCAGGTGCTGCTGCATCCGCCGGAGCGGGAGCGGTCTGCGCCATCAGCGGCGACAACGAAAGGGCCGACAAGCCGAAGGCCAGGCCAAGACTGGCAAGCGACGCGCGGCGGAACAACAAGGACATAAGATGACTCCGGTAAGGGATTATGAGGGCGGAAGGTTTCCAGATCAGCCGGATTGTGGCGGAATTTGGCGCGACCGGCAGGGCCAGCGCGGCGTTGACATCAGTTGAGCCCCCTCTTATCTGTCCAACGACTTTGCGTCCAGAACCGTTTTCCGGGCGCTTTTTGTGTTTGCCCGTATTCAAGCGGTGCGTTCACGTGGATTTGATGGGGCCAGCCGGCGTCCGTCTCAAGATTGAGAATTCTATCGAAAGGACCATTGGATGGTCAGTCTCGGCGGTCTCGCCCGTAAGGTTTTCGGTTCCTCCAACGACCGTCGGGTCAAATCGACCCGGCCCCGTGTCGAGGCGATCAACGCCATGGAAAACGAGATGCGGGCACTCTCCGACGAGGAGTTGGTTGGCCGCACCGCGAAATTCCGCCAGGACATCGCCAACGGCGCCACGCTCGATGACCTTTTGGTTCCCGCCTTTGCCACCGCCCGCGAGGCGGCGCGCCGCGTGCTTGGCATGCGCCCCTTCGACGTCCAGCTGATCGGCGGCATGGTGCTGCACAATGGCGGCATTGCCGAGATGCGCACCGGCGAGGGCAAGACCCTGGTCGCGACGCTGCCGGTCTACCTCAACGCGCTCGCCGGCAACGGCGTCCACGTCGTCACCGTCAACGACTATCTCGCCAGCCGCGACTCCGAATGGATGGGTCGCGTCTACAAGTTCCTCGGCCTTTCGGTCGGCGTCATCGTCCATGGCCTGTCCGACGAGGAGCGCCGCGTCGCCTATGCCGCCGACGTCACCTACGCCACCAACAACGAACTCGGCTTCGACTATCTGCGCGACAACATGAAATACGAGCGCGCCCAGATGGTGCAGCGCGGTCACAATTACGCGATCGTCGACGAAGTCGACTCGATCCTGGTCGACGAGGCGCGCACGCCGCTGATCATTTCCGGTCCGCTCGAGGACCGCTCGGAAATGTACAACACCATCGACACCTTCATCATCCAGCTGCAGCCGCAGGATTATGAGATCGACGAGAAGCAGAAGACCTCGATCTTCACCGAGGAAGGCACCGAGAAGCTGGAAAACCTGCTGCGCGATGCCGGCCTGCTCAAGGGCGAGTCGCTCTACGACGTCGAAAACGTCGCCATCGTCCACCATGTCAACAATGCGCTGAAGGCGCACCGGCTGTTCCAGAAGGACAAGGACTATATCGTCCGCAACGACGAGATTGTCATCATCGACGAGTTCACCGGCCGCATGATGCCGGGCCGGCGCTATTCGGAAGGCCTGCACCAGGCGCTCGAAGCCAAGGAGCATGTGACGATCCAGCCGGAGAACCAGACGCTGGCCTCCGTCACCTTCCAGAACTACTTCCGCCTCTACAAGAAGCTTTCCGGCATGACCGGCACGGCGCTGACCGAGGCCGAGGAGTTCGGCAACATCTACAATCTCGACGTCACCGAGATCCCGACCAACCTGCCGGTCGTCCGCAAGGACGAGGACGACGAGGTCTACCGGACGGTCGAGGAGAAGTACAAGGCGATCGTCAAGGAGATCCGCGAAGCCAGCGCCAAGGGCCAGCCGACGCTGGTCGGCACCACCTCCATTGAAAAATCCGAGCAGCTGGCCGAGCGCCTGCGCAAGGAAGGCTTCAAGGATTTCGAGGTGCTGAACGCCCGCCACCACGAGCGCGAGGCGGCGATCGTCGCCCAGGCCGGCAAGCCGGGCGCCATCACCATCGCCACCAACATGGCCGGCCGCGGCACCGACATCAAGCTCGGCGGCAATGCCGAGATGCGCATCGCCGACGAGCTGGGCGACATGCCGGCCGGACCCGAGCGCGAGGCACGGGAAAAGGAAATCAATGACGACGTCGAGCGCCTGAAGGAAAAGGCGCTGGCCGCCGGCGGCCTCTATGTGCTCGCCACCGAACGCCACGAATCGCGCCGCATCGACAACCAGCTCAGAGGCCGCTCCGGCCGCCAGGGCGACCCCGGCCGCTCGAAATTCTTCCTGTCGCTGCAGGATGATCTGATGCGCATCTTCGGTTCCGAGCGCATGGACGGCATGCTGCAGAAGCTCGGCCTCAAGGAAGACGAGGCGATCATCCATCCGTGGATCAACAAGGCGCTGGAAAAGGCGCAGAAGAAGGTCGAGGCGCGCAACTTCGACATCCGCAAGAACCTGCTGAAATACGACGACGTCTCCAACGACCAGCGCAAGGTGGTGTTCGAGCAGCGCATCGAACTGATGGACGGCGAAGGCCTCTCGGAAACGATCGGCGAGATGCGCGAGGGCGTCATCGACGAGATCGTCGCCAAGGCCATTCCCGAAAACGCCTATGCCGAGCAGTGGGATGTTGCCGGGCTGAAGGCCGAGGTCGCCGAATTCCTCAATCTCGACCTGCCGGTCGAGGACTGGGCCAAGGAAGAGGGCATCGCCGAGGACGACATCCGTGAGCGCATCACGCAGGCCGCCGACGCCGCCGCCAAGGAGCGCTCCGAGCGCTTCGGCCCCGAGGTGATGAACTATGTCGAGCGCTCGGTGGTGCTGCAGACGCTCGACCATCTGTGGCGCGAGCACATCGTCAATCTCGACCATCTGCGTTCGGTCGTCGGCTTCCGCGGCTACGCCCAGCGCGATCCGCTGCAGGAGTACAAGGGCGAGGCATTCGAGCTGTTCCAGGCGATGCTGGGCAATCTGCGCCAGGCCGTCACCGCGCAACTGATGCGCGTCGAACTGGTGCGCCAGGCCGCCGAAGCACCGCCGCCCGAGGCGCCCGACATGTTCGGCATGCATATCGACGGTACCACCGGGGAGAATGATTTCGACGGCGGCGAGACCGCCCTCCTGGTCCGTCCTGAGACGACCGCCATTGTCGCTCCCGAGAACCGCGACCCGAACAACCAGGCGACCTGGGGCAAGGTCGGTCGCAACGAAGCCTGCCCGTGCGGCTCCGGCAAGAAGTACAAGCACTGCCACGGCGCGTTCGCGTAAGCGGCGCTTCTTCCCTTCTCCCCGTTCACGGGGAGAAGGTGGCCCGCAGGGCCGAATGAGAGGCAGCGCGGATCTTCGCGATTGTCACATGTCACTCGCTGCGAGAGATGGCACGCCGGACGTCGCTCCGTCCGCGGATAGTTTCTTCGACATCCGCCAATCCGCGCGAATCCCCCAAAGCCTGTGCCGCCCCTCATCCGCCTGCGCCTCCCGGCCCTTCGCTATGGCTTCGGGCGTTCGTCGCTCGAAAAGCCAAATCGTTGGCTTTTCGTCCGCTGCGCGGACCGCTCCTCACCCAACCGTTTCTTAAGGTGTCTTTGCTACACCACAGCCTGAAAAAGAGGCGGAAAACGGAGAGTAATCGGGGTGCGCTTTTCCGCGGCCACGACAGCCGGGCGGTTCTTGCCGCAGCGTTTGGCGCTGCGCATCGGGCCGTTGCTTGGCCGCATCGATGCCGTGCTGTTCACCGCCGACGAGCGCGGCGAGGCCGGCCGCATGTCGGTCATCGCTTTCTCCATCCGCATCATCAGCGCCGTCATCGCCTTTGTCAGCCAGGTGCTGATGGCACGCTGGATGGGCTCGTTCGAATACGGCATCTTCGTCCTCGTCTGGGTGACGATGGTCATCGTCGGCAACCTCGCCTGCCTCGGCTTCCACACCTCGGTCATCCGCTTCATTCCCGAATACCGCGAGCGCGGCATGCTGGCCGAACTGCGCGGCATCGTGCTGGCCAGCCGGCTGTTCGTGCTGATCGCCTCCACGCTCATCGCCGGGCTCGGCGCGCTCGGAGTCTGGCTGGCCGCGCCATGGATCGAGAACTACTACGTGGTGCCGTTCATCCTCGGCGTCATCTGCCTGCCGATGATCGCCATGTCCGATTTGCTGCAAGGGCTGGCGCGCGCCAATTCATGGGCGCTGTTCGCGCTGTCGCCGACCTATCTGGTGCGCCCGGTGCTGATCCTGCTGTTCATGGCGCTGATGCTGGTCGCCGGCTATGCGCCCGACGCCAGGACCGCCATCTTCGCTTCGATCGCCGCCACCTACGTCACCACGCTCGGTCAACTCATCGGCGTTACCCAACGCATGGAAAGGCGGATCCCGGCCGGACCGATGAAGGTCCATTTCGCGCAATGGTTCCTCGTGTCGCTGCCGATCTTCCTGGTCGAGAGCTTCTTTTTCCTGATCACCAACGCCGACGTGCTGATGGTCGGCGCCTATATGGATCCCAACGACGTCGCCGTCTATTTCGCCACCGTCAAGACACTGGCGCTGGTGCATTTCGTCTATTTCGCCGTCAAGGCCGGCGTTGCCCAGCGCTACGCGCAATTCACCCATGGCGAGCCGCAAAAGCTCGCCGCCTTCGCCCGCGAGACCGTATCGTGGACGTTCTGGCCCTCGCTGCTGATGGCGATGCTGGTGCTGGCGCTGGGTGAGCCGATGCTGGTGCTGTTCGGCCCTGAATTCAGCAGTGGCTATCCGCTGCTGTTCCTGCTCGTTTTCGGCGTCGTGGCGCGGGCCGCCGTCGGTCCGTGCGAAAGCCTGCTGACGATGAGCGGCAACCAGACCATCTGCGCCGCCGTCTATGCCATGACGCTGGCCTTCAACATCGGCCTCAACGTGATGCTGATCCCGCATTTCGGCCTGTGGGGCGCGGCGATGGCCACCGCCTTTGCCATGATCTTCGAAGCCTGTGCGCTGTCCTTCACCGTATGGCGCAAGCTCGGCATCGTCATGCTTATCTTCGTGCCTGCGAAAGGAGCCGCGTGATGGCCGCCATCCCGTTGCTTGAGGAAACCAGCGGCGGCACGGCCGGCGCCATGGTGTCCGGCCTTGCCGGGCTGACCCGCGACCCCGACCCCGCCCATATCGAGATCCTCGCCAACAACCGGCCGGAGCGCAAGCTCGCCATCTACCCGGCATCGGCCGGCTTCGACCTAGTCGAGGAACTGGATTACCTCTGCACCCGCACGGTCGAGCCGAACGTCTTCTTCAACCCACGCTTCCTGGCGCCGGCCATGCCGCGGCTGGAGGATCGCGAGGTGCGGCTGGCGGTGATCCGCGACGGCGACGAATACCGCAACCGGCTGCGCCTTCTGGTGCCGTTCTCGGTGGAACGGCCGGGGCTGCCGCTCGGCGTTCCGGTCATGCGCACATGGTCGAGCCCGTTCGGTCCGCTCGGCACGCCGCTGGTCGACCGTGACGACCCGGTCGGCGTCGTCGAGGATTTTTTCTCGATGCTGTCGCGCCCGCACTTGAAGCTGCCTAAAGTCTTCGTCCTGCCCGATATCCGGCTCGACGGCCCGGTGGCGAGCCTGTTTGCCACCGTGGCCGAGACGCGCGGCCTGATGCTGGTCACCACCGGCCAGACCCAGCGCCCCGCGCTGGAGAGCCAAGCCGACGGAGACGAGTATCTGAAGGCCTCGCTGCGCGCGCATCATTTTCGCGAGTTCCGCCGGCTGAAGCGGCGCCTCGGCGACCTCGGCAAACTGGAGCATGTCGTGGCGCGCGGCCCTGAAGAGATCCGCCACGCCATCGAAAGCTTCCTGACGCTGGAAGCGGCCGGCTGGAAAGGCCGCGAACGCACCGCCATGGCGATCGACCGCTACCGCGCCGCCTTCGCCCGCGAGGCCGTGCACCGGCTGGCCGAACAGGACATGTGCCGCATCCATTCGCTGACGCTGGACGGCCGCACCATTGCCTGCCTGATCGTGTATGTCGAAGCCGGCGTCGCCTACACCTGGAAGACGGCTTATGACGAGACGCTGGCCGCCTATTCGCCGGGCACATTGCTGATGATCGAGGTGACCAGGCAGCATCTCGACGATCCCAACATCATGATGACCGATTCCTGCGCCATGCCCGACCATCCGGTGATGAGCCGGCTATGGACCGAGCGCAAGCCGATGGGCACGCTGGTGATCGGCCTGACGCCGGACGCCGACCGCCTCACCCGCCAGGCCGCCTCGCAGCTGCACCTCTACCGCGAGACCCGCAACATGGCCCGCCTGCTGCGTATCCGCATGAAGAGCCTGCTGGGACGGCGGTAGGGCCCAGCGCCGCCAAGTGCATCTGGACACCAACCCGCAGGAGTCGCATTCTCTCAGCGGAGAGACCGGGCAATGGATAAGCTAAACATAGGGGCCGACCAGGCAAAACGCTGGCGAGACCAAGCCCTACGCGGTCGGCGTAGGCGCCTTTCGCGTGACGTCGTGTCGTGGGCGCTGATTCTGACGGCGATAACCGTTCTTTGTGGTCTGATTGCGCTAAAAGCATACAAGTAGACAGAGCCCTGCCAGCGCGCGTTTCAGGCCGGTCTGTGGCTCTTAAAGCGTCGCCGCATTTGCAGGGGTGCCGTGCCGCCTAGTCTGAGCGTCAAGTGCCCAGGAGGCCAACCCTGTTTTGAAAGCTAATGTGATCGACCTCTCCTCGAAAACAGCTCGGCAGTGATTTCGTCTCTGTCCCCATTATGCCTGGCGATCAAAGCCAGCGCTTCCTGGCGGCCAATGTTGCCAAGCTTCATGAGGTACGGAACCTCAAACGTTCGCTTGTTGAGGCGCCATTCTGGCACACGCCGTTTTCCTGCTTTTCGCGCTGTTGTTCCATCTTGACGCATCATCTTTCACTCCTCTCCCCGATATGATGATGCCGTCGCATATTCCGCGCCACGTCCCGCTTCGGAGGTAAGGCAACGTGTGGTCGCCAACGGCTTTCTACCGCCAATAGGCGTAATTGCGCAGTTGCTAATATACCCATAAATTAATCAGTGCGGCAGTAACAAACCCACCGGAGTGGCCGGTACGCTGCATGACTTTGGCAATTGGCATTGGAGATCTGGTGGGGGTCACGGCCACTGTGCGCAGGCGGATTGACGATGAGCGCGTCAGCGTGTCGGTCCCGAACTATGATTGCCCGCAATCGATCCGAAGCTATGATTTTGCGCATTCGATCCGCACCGAGGTGCAGCGGGGCGATCGGGTCGAGCTTGTTGGCGAGGTCACCCGGATCGATGACGAGACGGTGACAATCGACCTGGGGCCGCTGGTGACGGTCGAAATCGATATGGTCAGGCTCATCGAGAGATACCGGCCAAAGCAGCGCAGGACGCCACTCTGAGGCCCTTTCTTTCTACGAATTCCTCAATCGATCCGCAACGCCAGCATCGTGATGCACGATGGACCCGATCCTGCTTCGATCTCGTACGCAAGGTTATGGGTTTGAGCGATCCTTCGCCAAAGCGTTGAAAAGCAACGTGCACGCCACCAGCGATACTAGCCCGCCTAACAGGTCGTCCCCTGTCAGGCCGAAAAGATAGACCGTCTCAAACGCCAACCCTGCCACTGCTGTTCACCCAGGTGCGAATTGATCAGCCTTCCTGTCCATCACCAGGGCTACACCGCGAGCCGCAGCTATCTTTGCGACAAGAGCCTCTAGATCGGCATCCGATCGCATCGATCCGGTTTTCTGTCGGAGTCGGGAAACCGCCAGTGTGACAGAAAGGGGAACCTTCCCCTTCGCCACGCTCACAATTTCGTCGGCCGCAGCCGCAAGGTTACAGAGCTCTGGTGCAACTTTGATCCTCATGGCTAGCACTACTTTGGCAGTTTAGGTTTGAGGGCGTGTGCGAGCAGCTTCTGACAGTGAGGACATCTGCGGGGTGG
>NZ_JBWKME010000171.1:0-83152 GCF_056431085.1 Mesorhizobium waitakense
AGCCAGTCGCTCCAACCCTGTCATCAAGGCCTTCCACCAGCGTCTGCGCAACGCCCTCACAAGGGGAGAACGGAAGGCGCTTCGTCACCCCATTCGTCCGCGCGCTGCCACCGGCAGTGTCTCCAGCACCTTGTCGCCGTCGATCAGATTGACCTCGTTGAACAGGTTGGTGACGACGCAGCAATGGTCGGGCACGACGCGGACGCGTTCGCCAATGCGCAGCTTGGCATGGTCTGAAAGCGTGACCGTGCCGTGCTCCTCGCTCAAGCCGGTCACCCGCGCTCCCGAAACGCCGAGCAGTTCGCCGAAATCGGCGAGCCCCAGCGTGTCGCTGGACAGTGCCTTGCTGCCGGCATCGAGGATAGCGCGCGTTGCTGTCGGATGGCTGACCACCGTCGACAGCACCGTCAGCGCGCAATCGTCGAGAGTGCCGACGCCTTTGGCGACCTGGTAGCGGTCGAGATAGATGTAGGTGCCGGGGCGATACTCGGTGACGACCGATGCCTCGTTGGAGCGCCACATATCCGGCGTGCCGCCGCTGGAGATGCGGTCACAGGCGAGGCCCGAAGCGGCCAAGGCCTGCCTGACGTCGGCAAGCCACGCTTCGGCCTCCGCCGCGCGGCCGGCGGCCGGGTAGGTCATCAGCCCGCCGAAGGCAAGGCCGCCGGCCTTGTCGATCTGCCTTGCCAGCGCAACGGCTTCATCCGCCGTCTGCACGCCGCAGCGGCTCATGCCGGTGTCGAACTCGACCAGCACCGGCAGAGGATGGCCGGCATCGGTGAAGGTGGCCGCCAGCCCCTCGAGCGTCTCGACGCTGTCAGCCGTCACCGACAGCGTGACCCGGCCATGCAGCGCCAGAAGCCGTTCCAGCTTGGCCCGCCCGAGGATGTTGTAAGGGAGAAAAATATCGGTCAGGCCAGCGTCGGCCATCACCTCGGCCTCGCCGATCTTCTGGCAGGTGATGCCGACGGCGCCGGCCGCGACCTGCTTCTTCGCCCAATAGGGCAATTTGTGCGTCTTGATATGCGGCCGCAGCTTCAGCCCGTTCTTGTCGGCATGGGCCTGGGCGCGGGCAATGTTGGCTTCGGCGCGCGCGGCGTCGATCAGGATCGATGGCGTATCGAGGTCGTGGATGGTCGGCATCGTCTGTCATCCCATGGAAATCCGCAGGGTTTATGATCCTGAAAGCCCGTGATGTCACGCGGCCAGCGCAGCTGATCTGTGGTCCATGCGCTTACGTCGCAAGGACGGGCAGGGCGGCAAGATGGATCGACACCGGATCGGCGTTCCGCTATGCGATTTGTCGGAAAAATCGACACGAAGGACCATGATCATGAAACGCTCCGCCATCAACGACATCATCCGCGACGCCGACGCTTTCATCCGCTCGTTCGGCTACATCATGCCGCCCTTCGCCTATTGGTCGCCGCAGGAGGCAAAGGCGCGCCAGGTCGATTCCTCGGCCGTTTTCACCTCACGGCTTGGCTGGGACATCACCGACTATGGGCAGGAGAAGTTCGATGAACTCGGCCTGTTCCTGTTCACGGTTCGCAACGGCCGCTACGAAGACATGAAGAAGGGCATGGGCATGCTCTATGCCGAGAAGATCATGATCTCGCGCAAGGACCAGCTGTCGCCGATGCACCGCCACAACATCAAGGCCGAGGACATCATCAACCGCGGCGGCGGCAAGCTGGTGCTGGAACTGTTCATGCACGATCGCGACGGTGGTATCGATCCCAAGGCCGAGGTGTCGGTGCCTGTCGATGGAACCATCCACAGGCTGCCGGCGGGCGGGTTCCTGAAGCTCGACCCGGGCCAGAGCGTCACGCTGCTGCCCGGCGTCTGGCACGCCTTCTGGGCCGAGGGCAAGGATGTGCTGATCGGCGAGGTGTCGACCGTCAATGACGATCTCACCGACAATGTGTTCCGCGAGCAGATCGGCCGTTTCTCCAACATCGACGAGGACGTCGCCCCGGTGCACCTGCTGGTGTCCGACTATGAGAAGTGGCTGGGGTAGCTTCGGGGCTCAGTGACAGCAGCGGGGCGCTGACTGCACGCTCGTCCTGCACAGGCAGGACGAACTGATCGGCACGTCTGCCTTGGCCAGCGCCGTGGCAAGGCTTGCCTGCAGCGCCGGCAGTTCTTCGGTCTCGTCGCGCCGCTTCAGGCATTCCACCAGCCCGTGCAGTGCCCAGACATTGTTCGGGTGCTGGGCGCAGCGCTGCACCTTGCCGCTCAGACCCAGATCGTCGCGATAGACCTGCTCGGCTTCCTCGGCGTGACCCTGGTCGAGAAGCAGCGCCGCCAGCGCATGGCGCGGCGGGTGCATCCACGCCCACGGCTCGGTGTAGGACAGATTGTCGTCAAGCTCGACCGCTTGCCGCAGATGGCCATACGCCACCTCATGCCGGCCCTGGTGATAGGCAAGCTCACCATCGAGGAGAGCCGCGCCGACAGCCAGCGAGGCGCGGGTCGGGTTGCTGAGGAAGCGCCGTTCGGCAGGGATGCCTTCCAGATGCCGGTGGAATTTTTCGCGCTCGCGCTCGGCCTCGGCGAAGTTCTTCAGCGTCGCGTGCGCCACACCCTTGGCATAGTGCTGCATGGCCGCCGTCAGCACATAGAGGCCGGGCTCCCGGGTCACCGGCTCGCCGATGATCTCCCGCCAGCGGCCGAAGCGCACCTCAACATGCGATTTCATCGCGTGGTAGCCTTCCACCGTCTGGGTGAGCTTGGG
This sequence comes from Mesorhizobium waitakense, assembly GCF_056431085.1. Taxonomy (NCBI): domain Bacteria; kingdom Pseudomonadati; phylum Pseudomonadota; class Alphaproteobacteria; order Hyphomicrobiales; family Phyllobacteriaceae; genus Mesorhizobium; species Mesorhizobium waitakense. The sequence goes on from NZ_JBWKME010000171.1 coordinate 2,738, forward strand.
CCGGTCGGGAAGGCTGACCACGTCGCGCGTCACCAGGCTGCGCACTCTGTCGGCGGCCCACAGGGCCGGTCTGGACTGGCCGAGGAACATGCAGGTGAACATCATCAGATGCAGGTCGTGGCAGCAGCCGAGCAGGTAGTACGTCGGCTCGTCCGCATAGGCGAGATAGAGGTCGTTGGCGCGAACCGCCTTCTCGCTTGCAAGCTTGGCCCTCTCGTACGCACCGCAAAGCACATAGATGTGCCCCGGCATGTGGTTCATGTGCCCGGCATCGGGGCACATTTCGCCGAGCAGGTCAGCCGATCGCATGCCGCGTTCCGGCATGGTGGACATTTCCAGGAGATGGATGTGCAGATGGACGATCGCCGGATGCTGTGAAATGCCGGCCTCGTCGGCAAGCCGGATCGACCGCTCGCAAACCGCGAGCGCCTCGATCACGTCCGAGTTCGGCGCGGGCGCACCGGTCTTGAGGTTCCACAACCGCCGCACCGTGCGCATCATCAGCGCCTCGACCAGCAGCGCCATCACGTCATAGTCGTCGAGAAAGCTTTGATACACCAGCCGCATCGCGGCGGCGTAGGTGTCATCCCACTGCTCGAATTCCGGGGGCGTCACCCGATGCGGTTTTTGGAATCGGCAGGCCAGCGCCTCGATCAGTCGCCTTTCGACCTCGCTGGCGGAAGCCACATTGGCGCGTGCGAGTTGAACATGTTCGAAGCAGCGCTTCGTCGCGCTGTTCGCCTCGGCCTCGCCATGCTCCTTCCAGGTCAGATTGTAGAAAGGTCCGGCGGCATAGGCGATGCCCCAATGCACCATCGGGCAATCAGGGTCCGTTGCGAGTGCCTTCTCAAAACACTTGATGCCTTCCTCATGGGAAGCCGTAGCACCAGTTCAGGCCGATATCGGACCAGCGCTGGGTTTCCGCCGAGTGGGTGGAGATGGGGCGGCGGTAGCTGCCGAGGTTAAAGCGATCCATTAAGCCCCCGAGTTCTCCGAGCGCTTTGGTCAGAGCGCGCTTACAGAGCGCCCCGGCGGAGGGCTGGACACCGCGTCAGCGCTTCCAGAAATCGCGGTGTGGTGCGATCAGCTCGTCCGCGATCTCGGGGAAGGGGCCAAAGACCTCGATCTTTTTCTGGCCGGAGTCGAGTACGGTGCGCGATGAGAGGCTCATAGTCGGGTTGTCCGCATGATTCCCGGTGAGCGCCAGAAGCTTACTCTCCTCGAAGCCGTAGACCAGCCGGCCGATATTCGCCCAGTAGAGCGTTCCGGTGCACATCGCGCAGGGCTCACCGGTCGAGACCAGCGTGCATTGCCACAGGAACTCCGGCTCGTAGGTCGCCGCGGCGCGCCGGGCGAGCTCGGTCTCGGCATGGCGCACCGTGTCGAGATTGCCCTGCCGCATCAGCACGTGATCGTCCGGCCCGACCAGCACGCAACCGAACGGATGATGCCCATGCACCGCCGCCTCGCGCGCGACCGCGTCTGCGGATCGGAGGTGGGCGAGCATCTGATCTCGGGTCATGGCAAAATCCCCATCACGCCGACATCCGATGAGCGGCTCTTCGAGCCGAGATTGCGGCCAAAGCGACGCGATTAGCAAGAGCTAACCCCGCTTGAGCGTCCACCTACCCCAAGGCCGGTGACCGAGGAGGCGAGCGCCGATCGCCTCGGGCCTGGGTAACGAGCCAATTTAACTTGGCAAATTGTTTGGCTGTGTTGGCAGTCTCAAGCGAACCCGTCTCTGGTCTCGGTTCCCTGAAGTACAGGAAAAAAACAGGGATTTTGGTTTCTTCTGGCCCTCGCAGACCGATCGTCACGCCAAATTCCGGCGCGAGAGCAATGGGTTGCGAAGAAATTCCCTGCTCTCGGAAACAGGGAATTTAGAAGAAGCAATCAGGCAAAGGCGATCCCAGATCAGGCATTCTGGCCGACATGAACAGGCGGCCGCTGGGCAGTGCTGGAATGCGCCCAGGCTGCGTCGCTTTCAGTCGAAAGGTGAAGCAGGAACCGTTGCAAGCCTGGCCAGTCGTCGGCATCCGCCTCGACCATCTCCGACATAACGGCGCACAGCGGCCATCTTGCTGATGTGCAGTTTCGAATGCAGCGACAGCACATGCTCGAGATCGGAATACGGTGAAGGCATAGGCTTCCTTGGTGGTCAAGAGCGCCTCGCAGGCGATCGGATAACGGCTGGCGAAGTCGGTAATCGTCAGCGGATTATGAAAGTAACGACCGACCTTCGAGCCATTGAGGAAGGGCCTACCGGCCCTTCCTCAACCTTCGCCCGTCACTTTAATTATGACCCCGCAGGGCGACAGGCGTAGTCCTGCGTGCTATCTTTGGCTTTTGATACGAGGGGTGCGTGTTTTGTCCGCTTCTCCAAAAGCTGGGGGCCGACGCTTCCAGCTCATCCTGATAAAGCCATCGCACTACGACGACGACGGATACGTTATTCGCTGGTGGCGAGCGATGATCCCGTCGAATTCGCTCGCCGCTGTCTATGGCATCGCTACCGATTGTGCGGATCGCGAAATCCTCGGTTCAGACGTAGCCATCGACATCATGGCGATCGACGAGACCAACACGCGGGTCGATATTCCAGCGCTGTTGGCGAAGCTCCGGCAGCACGACAATTTCGGAATGATCGCTCTGATTGGCGTCCAGTCCAATCAGTATCCCCGCGCGCTCGATATTGCTCGACCCTTCCGCGACGCAAAAATGGCCGTCGCGATGGGTGGCTTCCATGTCTCTGGATGCCTGGCCATGCTGGACGGGAGCGCGGTCGAACTCGACGCTTGTCGAGAAATGGGCATTTCCATGTTTGCAGGCGAGGCCGAAGGCAGATTCGAAGCGGTACTGCGCGACGCTGCATCAGGCCAGCTCGCGCCGCTATACGATTTCCTGAAGGACATGCCCGGCATTGAGGGCTCGCCGGTACCGTTCCTTCCTAAACAGTACGTCGAACACACTATGGGCCTCAGCACGAGTTTCGATGCGGGTCGCGGCTGCCCCTATCAATGCTCGTTCTGCACCATCATCAATGTGCAAGGTCGAAAATCACGCTTCCGCTCCGCAGATGACGTGGAGAAGCTGGTGCGGATGAACTGGACGCACGGGGTCCACAAGTTCTTCATCACTGACGACAATTTCGCGCGCAACAGGGAATGGGAAGCGATTTTCGACCGCCTTATCTCGTTGCGTGAGAAGGACGGCATCCCTCTCGGCCTCATGATCCAGGTGGACACGCTGTGCCACAAGATCGAGAACTTCGTGGAGAAGGCGAAACGAGCTGGTGTTACGCGCGTCTTCATTGGCTTGGAGAACGTCAATCCGGACAATCTCGCTGCGGCCAAAAAGCGGCAGAACAAGATTACCGAATACCGTAAGATGCTACTCGCCTGGAAGGCACAGGGCATCATGACTTTGGCGGGCTATATTCTCGGCTTTCCGTCGGACACGCCCGAGACGATCAGACGCGATATCGCGATCATACAGGAAGAGCTCCCTCTCGACATAATAGAGTTTTTTAACCTGACGCCGCTGCCGGGGTCGGAGGACCACCAGGGCCTTTGGAGGAAGCGGGTCGAGATGGACTCCGATCTCAACGTCTACGACCTTGAGCATGTCTGCACAGCACATCCGAGAATGACCAGCCAGGAATGGGAGAGCATCTACCAGGAAGCATGGTCGCTCTACTACACGCCCAAGCATATGCGTACGCTGTTGCGCCGTGCGGTCGCGACTGGCGTTCCACTCGGCAGTCTGGTCAAGCTCCTCGTGACGTTCTCAACCGTAGTGCCTCTTGAGAAGGTGCATCCGTTGCAGACTGGTCTTCTGCGCCTCAAGCGGCCGTCGGAGCGGCGCCCCGGCATGCCCCGCGAAAACCCTTGGTACTTCTGGCCTCGATTCGTATGGGAAACTCTTCGGAAACACGCCGTCCTCGCCAACACAATTGTGCGTCTTATGGTAGCGGCACGTGCGATCTCGCGAAATTCTGCATCAAAGGATTACATGGATCAGGCGCTCATGCCGGTCGGTGATGACGGCGACGAGACACTTGATCTTTTCACAAAGACCGCTGGCGGCGACGCGGCGGTAACGCACATCAAGAAGGTCGCGGGATTGACGAGGGGCATTAAAGCCGCCTGACAGCGAGGCTTGGAGAAGCCCGCTTTGCCGAAGCCGAGGGCATCGCGATCGTCGGCGAGTTCGCCGAGATCGAGACCGGCAAGGGCGCGGATGCGCTCGATCGGAGGCCACAGCTCGCCGCAGCGCGCCAACAGTCTGTCCAGAAGCGTCTCAATGACCACCTGGACCGCGCAATGTCGCTGATCACCGCGCTGGATCTCATGGAGTCCGATTGCGATCTGGAGGAAACGGCAGACGACGAGCCGTCGCTCGGCTGCCTCGATCATCTGGACCAGGACAACAGCGACCATGAGCCGGACAGCGAGGGAGCCCATGCTTGGGGCAGCAGAACGTCACCCATCGTCGCGGGAAAGCCCATGGGGACGATCGGGAGAACTCACGGTCCAGCGCTACGGAAACAACTCCCAAGCGCACCGGGCAGGCGATCGGGCGACATCCCCAGGCCGTGACGATTGCGAAGTCGAAAATGAGCATGGCGGCGACGTGCTCGACGAGCCCCATGACGGCCGAGAGGATGACGAGTATGAATTGGGCTGGCCTGAACATGTCGACCAGCGTCTCGCCGGCAAGGTCGAGACGAACACATGGAACCACCCCGAAGGCGAGCCCGATCCAGGCTGGACAGGCCATGGGCGAGGGTGCGGCCCGAACGAGCCCGTGGATGATCGCGAAGGCAATGACGAGCGGGAGCGTGACTCGACCGACTATGACCTCCCCGGCTTCATATCCGGCAGGCAAGGGCTGTAATCATTCCACACACGAAACGATATCGGCCCGCTGCCTCTTGTGGCGGGATTTTTGCATAAAGCGCAAAGGAACGAGTCGGCCGGCGTTTGCGTTATTCACGATCGAACCGATGGAGGTAACCGCGAGGAAGCTGATACTCGCATCCGTGCTCGCATTCGCCACCACAGCCGCCGTCACTTCACCGACGCAGGCGCAATTTCTCTTCTCGCCCTTCGGGGGCTACAACGGTGGCTACTTTGGTGGCTTCGAAGGATTTCCCTCCCCCTATCGCCACTATTACAGCAGAGATTACTACGGAGATACATATTACGAGGCTCAATATCGCCCGCACTACCGATATCACCACAGGTATTATCACCGGCACTACTACCACGATCTCATTGAGCGGCAAGCTTTCCGACTAGAGGTCGAACTGCGGGCGGCTCAACTCTCACTCAAGCCGTTCCGGCCGCATTGGGATTCGATCGACCAGTCGCATCGCGATATGCGTAGGGCGCTCAACCTGCTCAACGATCGACCAGCGGAATACGAAAGACCGCACGCGGCACCGATGTCGGGAGGATAGCTAGCCGCTTTTAGCCTGGTCAGTTATATTAGCCGCATGACAGATAAACCCGTCACCACCTATATCGTGAGCGTTTTCGAAAAGCCGCATTGGCGCACGGTGTTGACGACCAGGACAAGGAAAAGGCGTTCGCTTTAGCCAAAGAGATTGGCGACAAAGTGCGGGTAGAAGAGATCACGCCGAAGGTGAAGAGGCGGTAGGCTTTGTTGAGTGAAGATGGTGAGAAGCCTAGCCCGCACCGCCACCGTGATTGCATCGATAGCTGCCGCTATCGTGCTGACATTCATGGCAGCTAAAAGATTTGAGCTATCGACGCCAAATCCGATCGAGGCTCATATCGAGAGGAACATCTGAGGCGCTACGCTAGGGGCACTGATTTCCTCAGCATCAGCCTGCCAGGGCGCGCTCGACTGAGAACATCGTGCCAAGCGGAGCGTAAGAACTCCCGTATCTCAACAGGCGAACCGAAAAGCCCGCCACCCCCCCGTGAGGCAGCGGGCTAGATGCGGGCAGCGTGCGCTATTTCAGTAGCGGTAGTAGTGCCTACGATGGTAATACCTGTGGTGGTAGTAGTGCCTATAGTTATAGTAGTACCTGTGATGATAGTACCTGTAGTGATGGTACCTGCGGTGGTAATAATGCCTATGGTAGTAGTGCCTGTGATAATACACCGGGCGGTAATAGCCACCGCCGTAATACGGGTCGGGATAATACCCGCCATCGTAGTAGCCGCCACCGTAGTAGCCGTTGTTGAACATGCTTCCGATCAGGGCTCCTGCGACAAGTCCTCCCGGAAAGAAGTCATTGTAGCCGTCATATCCACGCCGATAGTAGCGGTGGCCATAGTAGCCACCTCTGTATCGCCCATAATTGCCGCCTCCCCAATGATTGTTGCGCCATCTGGCGCCCCGAACTTGGAAAACGTGGGGCTGCGCGCTTTGCGCCTGAGGAACGAAAATTGGTGCGGCATCAACTGGAACAGCGCTCGTTAGCGCTAACGCTGATATCAAGGCGGCGGCCATGCCGGTCAGGAACTTCATGATCAAGTCCTCGCTGATTGGGCACTATTTCTGGCTATCCACCAAACGTCGTCGTTGCGAAATAGTTCCAGACTGATGAGCCGCGCCAGGCTGCTCGTCACAAGCTGCTGACAAGCCTAAACCTCGGACGGATTTCAGCAGGACGTCACGTCAGCCCGCCAGCGCCAAGCCGACGGCGACACCCAGGCCGAACACGATGCCCGCGGCGAACCTGCCGCCAAGGCTGATGGTGAGAGCCAGGGCGTTGCTGCCAATTTGGACCGAGGTCGCAAAACTGCTACCGACAGAAGGCCCGCTTCGGCGGGCTTTTTGTTGTGGTGGTCGCAGACGAAAAACCCGCTGCCGAAGGGGGGAATGGCAGCGGGTTTATTTGAGCTAACCTCGGGGGAGGAGTTAGCTGGGTACCGGCATCGCATCTTGGGAGGAGTAGATGGCCGATAGCTAGTAAAGTACCGGCTGCAGTACGTCGCCGCAATTGTGCGAAGGTCTTGCTGCCTAAACGAAGGTTTAGGTTTAGCCCCCGCTTCGATGGGGTTTCATGCCGCCATGTTGCTATCCATGTTGCTATCGCGATTCCCGCAACCATTACCAATCGTTACAAATCAATGGCTTAGGTTGCTAACGCTACACGGGCCTAGCAACATGATTTTTGGGGCGTTTGGCAGCTAAGTGTTTGAAATTGGTTGGCTGGGGAACCTGGATTCGAACCAGGACTAACGGAGTCAGAGTCCGTGGGTCTACCGTTAACCTATTCCCCAGCAAGCGCGGTCATGAACCGTGCGGGCCGAGCGGCCAAGCCGCTTGAGCGCTGCCTTGTAGCCGCCAGCGGAAAATAGTCAAGCCTGCTGAGCGGTTCAATGGCAGGTTTCGTCAGGTGGTTTCAGATGTCATGTTCAGGCTTCGCGCCGGCCCGGAGTCCAACCCTGCGCCTCAGCTCTCGCTGCGGCTGAACTGCGACCGTTCGAAGAACAGCACGATACCAAGGCCCAGAATCAGCGGGATGATCAGGTAGAACAGTCTGAACACCAGCAGTGCTGCCAGCACGCCGACCGGATCCATGTCGGACAGCCCCGCCAGGAACACGACTTCGAACACGCCGAGCCCGCCCGGCGCATGCGAGATCTGCGCGATCGAGAACGAGACCAGGAAAACCCCGAGGACGACAAAATAGCCGGGATTGTGGATAGATGGCAGGGCAAAGAAGATGATTGCGGTCGCCGCCAGCAGTTCGACCGGGCCGATCAGCAATTGTCGCGCGACGATCGGCAGCGCCGGATAGTGCAACTGGAAGCTGGCGATCTTCAGTGGGCGCAGATGCAGCCAGCTGCCGAATATGTAGGCGGCAACGAGCAGCAGCATCACGATCCCCGCCGCTTCCGACAGACCGTGATGGGCGATGCCGGAAAACCGGTCGAGAATCTCAGGCTCGAAGACCAATACGAGGCCGGAGGCGAGAATCGTCGACAGCACGAAGGTGATCCAGCAGATCGCCACCAGCACGCCGACATCCTGGCCGGTGAGGCCCCTGGTGCCATAGGCGCGGTAGCGGATGACGGCGCCGGAGAACACCGACCCGCCGATGTTGTGCGACAGCGCATAGGTGGTGAAGGAACAGAGCGTGACGAACAGCCACGACACTTTCTTGCCGATATGCAAGAGCGCGATGTGGTCGTAGCCGGCGAGCGAGGCATAGGCGACGACCGAACACAGCGCTGCGAGAATCCAGCGGCGAGCCGGAATCGCCGATATGCCGCCCCAGACATCGTCGAGCGAGATGCCGCGCAGTTCGTGCCAGAGCAGGAGCAGCGAGAAAATCACCGCCGCAATGCCGACGACCGGCCAGAAATAGCGTCTCCAGTTCATTGCCTGATTGCCATGCGTTGCGGGTCCGCTTCCTTTGCTGTCGAGAGGCCGGTTGCGCCGGATTCCTACGCTCATTTCAGAAATGCCTCATTGAAGCCGGCTATTCAACCGCGAACGCTTTGCGTTGCGGCAGCCGGCAGGAATTGTCTGCGTCGAGGGCGGCCCAACGGGACGCCAGCCGGCATTGCGCCTACCAATCGAGGCTTACGGGTACATTGCGTGGCACGGCCTCAATGGCGGTTCACGCGCCGAGCCGGCAAAATTGAGCGCGCGGCTCTTGGTGATCGGGCGCGGCACTGTTAGTCTGGCGGCAACTTAAAACACGTCAAAGCGCCTGCTGCGTCCGTCATCGGTTCGCGCGGCGCCGGAAGGAACGACAGTGGAAGACCGCGACACCGGCGCCGGCGCGCCGGAGGTGGGTGCGTCCAGCGCTTCCCCAGGGCCAGCAGGCTCATGGCGGCAAAGCCGCCCGACGGAGTCCCGCTCCGCCGACGGGCAGGCGGGCAACGCAACCCATAACCAGAAGGGCAAGCCCAAGAAGCGGCGCAAGCGAAGGCGCGGGCGCAAGGTTTTCGCGCGCGACGAGGCGCATTCCACAACGAATCGATCGCCTGTGCCCGGCCACGCCCCTTCTGCAGCCGAAGCGACAAAACTTCCCAATTCGGTGGTCTTGCCCGCCGTTGCGCCAGCACGGCACGAACCGGGCGCCCACCGGTCGCCGCTGCAGGAGCTTCCGGTGTTTGCGGCTCTCGACCTCGGCACCAACAATTGCCGGTTGCTGGTTGCCGTGCCGACGCGGCATGGCCAGTTCCGGGTCATCGATGCCTTTTCGCGCATCGTCAGGCTGGGCGAGGGGCTCACAGCCAACGGCCGGCTCGGCCAGCCGGCGATGGACCGCGCAGTCGAGGCGCTGAAGATCTGCGGCGACAAATTGCGCAACCGCAAGATCAGAAAAGCCCGGCTGATCGCTACCGAAGCCTGCCGCTCGGCTGAAAACGGCGTCGAATTCCTCGACCGCGTCGAGCGCGAGGCCGGCCTGAAGCTCGAGATCATCGATCGCCAGACCGAAGCGCGGCTCGCGGTTTCCGGCTGCGGTTCGCTGGTCGAGCGCGACACGCAAGGCGTCGTCCTGTTCGACATTGGCGGTGGTTCGTCCGAAATCGCGCTGATCGACCTCAGCGGCCGCCGTTCGCCGCGGCTCGCTCACCATATCGTGTCGTGGACGTCGCTGCCGGTCGGCGTCGTGTCGCTGGCCGAGCGTTTCGGCGGCCGCACAGTGACACGCGAGATCTTTGCCGCCATGGTCGACGACGTCGCCAACCGGTTGGCCAGCTTCGACGGCCGCGACCGCTTAAGCCATCTCAAGGCCAGCCCGAATTTCCATCTGCTCGGCACGTCGGGCACTGTGACGACTCTGGCCGGCGTCCACCTTGACCTCGAACGCTACGACCGCCGACGGGTCGACGGGCTGTGGATGGACCGCGACAGCGTCGACCGCATGGTCGAAAAGCTGGTCGGCTGGGATTTCCAGCAGCGCTGCGCCAACCCTTGCATCGGGGCTGATCGCGCCGATTTGGTGCTGGCCGGCTGTGCTATCCTCGAAGCGATCCGCGCGGTATGGCCGTCGGATCGGCTGCGCGTCGCCGACCGTGGCCTGCGCGAGGGCATATTGAGCGAGTTGATGGCCGATGACGGCGTCTGGCGCAACGATGGACGTGGCAGAGCATGATCCCGAAAAGTGGCGACCGGTTTTCGGAACAGATCATGCTCAGGCAAGAAGGCGAGCATGATCCCGAACCGAAGGACCGCGTCAGCGAAAAGTGGCGCCCGGTTTTCGGAAAAGGCCATGCTCAGGCAAGAAATTAGGCAATGACCAAGAAACCGGAAAAACCAGGGTCTGCGAGCATTCGCGTGCTGAAGACGCGGATCAAGAAGAAGAGCGGCCTGAAGGAATCGTCGCGTCGCTGGCTGCAGCGCCACATCAACGATCCCTATGTCCAGCGCTCCAAGGCGGATGGCTACCGCTCGCGCGCGGCCTACAAGCTGATCGAGATCGACGACAAGCATCATCTGCTGAAACCCGGTATGAAGGTGATCGATCTGGGTGCTGCCCCCGGCGGCTGGTGCCAGGTTGCCGCGGCGCGCACGAAATCGACGGCCGACAAGCCGCATGTCGTCGGCATCGACTATCTGGAAATGGATGCCGTGCCCGGTGCGCCGGTGCTGTTGATGGATTTCCTCGATCCGCTGGCACCGCAGAAGCTGGCCGAGGCGCTGGGCGGCGACCCGGATGTCGTGCTGTCCGACATGGCGGCACCCACCACCGGCCACAAGAGGACCGACCATATCCGCACCATGCATCTGTGCGAGGTGGCGGCCGATTTCGCGCTGTCGGTCCTGAAGCCGGGCGGGCATTTCCTCGCCAAGACCTTCCAGGGCGGCGCCGAAAACGAACTGCTCTCCATGCTCAAGCGTAATTTCCGCTCGGTCCATCACGTCAAGCCGCCGGCGTCGCGCGACGAATCGGTCGAGCTTTATCTGTTGGCCAAGGATTTCAAGGGACGCACGGCGCCGGATGGTGCCCAGGTTGAAAGCGCTGAGCAGGAGCAGTCCGAAGGCTGACGGCTGCCTTCCGGGCCGGCATCAATTGCCAGGCGGGCTCACCGGTTCCAGCGTCTTGGGCGTGCTCAGCCGGCCATGGCCGGAGATGGCGTTGCCGGCATCGGGCGCCAGCCGCACGAACGACAGCGCTGCCGCGGCCGATACAGCCGCGACGATGAAGAAGGCGCTGTGGAAGTCGTCCAGCGACAGCGGACCGCCATGGATTGACGTCGAAACTTCCAGGATGCCGCCGGCCAGCGCCACGCCGAGCGCGATCGAAAGCTGCTGGAAGACAGCGGTAATCGGCGTCGCCTTGCTGGTGTCTTCAGCTGAAACCTCGGCATAGGCAAGCGCATTGACGCCAGTGAAGAACATCGAGCGGATGAAGCCGCCGACCAAAAGCATGGCCAGCATCAGCAGATAGGACGTGTCGGGTGTGAACAGCCCGTTGATGGCAATCGACGCTGCTGCGACCAGTGAGCCCACCACCAGCACGCGGCGGAAGCCGGCGACGCGGAAGATCAGCGCGGTGACGAATTTCATTCCGATGGCGCCGATCGCCGAGACGAAGGTGATCATGCCCGACTGAAAGGGCGTCAGTCCGAAGCCGATCTGGAACATCAACGGCAGCAGGAACGGCACGGCGCCGATGCCGATGCGGAACAACGAGCCGCCAAGCACAGAGGAACGGAACACCTGGTTGCGGAACAGTTCTAGCGCCAGCAGCGGGTTTTTGGCGCGGCGCGCATGCAGCAAATAGAGCGCCCCCGACGCCAGGCCGACCCCTACCGTGATGATGCCGACGAGCGGCGGCAAGTACGGAAGGCTGACCACCGACAGGCCGAACACCACGCCGGATGCCGCCAGCCCGCTCAGCACGAAACCGATGAAATCAAGCGGCGGGTTCTGCGTCGGTTCGGTCCGCGGAAGGAAACGCGTCGCCAGCCAGATGCCGATCAGGCCTATCGGCACATTGATCAGGAAGATCCAGTGCCAGGTGAAATAGGTGGTGATGAAGCCGCCGATCGGCGGTCCGACCAGCGGCCCGACCAGCGCCGGAACGGTCAGCCAGGACATAGCCGCGACCAGTTCACTTTTCGGTGTCGCGCGCACCAGCACCAGTCGCCCGACCGGTGTCATCATGGCGCCGCCAATGCCTTGCAGGAAACGTGACACCACGAAAGCCGGCAGCGAACCGGAAAGGGCGCAGGCGATCGAGCCGACGATGAAGACCGCGATTGCGGCACGAAAGACATTCTTGGCGCCGAAGCGGTCGGCCATCCAGCCACTGATCGGAATGAAGATCGCCAGCGACACCAGATAGGCGGTCAGCGCCAGCTTGAGCGCGATCGGGCTGGTATGGATGTCAATGGCGATCGCCGGCAGCGATGTCGCGATGACGGTCGAATCCATGTTCTCCATGAAAAGTGCGACCGCCAGGATGAGCGGAATGGTGCGGTTCAAGGAACGCGTCCGAACTGAATGTTTCGTCGTCAATTGCTTGCCGACCTTGGGGGCGAGCCGACACGAAGGGCGGTTATCACGGCTTGGGGCGGATGTCGCATTAATTTGCTGTCACTTTTGTGCGACCGCAACCACAGATGACGTCCGTTCGGCGTCACGTCACCTTTACGGGAGCGTGAAATCATCGGCTTTTCATCGGCGGCGGGACGTGTTACGAGCCAGCGCCAATCCTGAAAGGGAAGAAGACGAGTCGGCGCTGTCCATTCTGGTCAAGCGCTTTTTCTGTATTCCGAGGACTGGCCATGGCAAAAATCATCGAAACGTCCACCGGCGCACTGGCGCTTACTTTTGACGACGTGCTGCTGCAGCCCGGCCATTCCGAGGTCATGCCTGGCGAGACCGATGTCCGCACGCGCATTGCCGGCGACATCGACCTCAATGTGCCGATCCTGTCGGCGGCGATGGACACCGTCACCGAAGCGCGGCTTGCCATCGCCATGGCCCAGGCCGGTGGCATTGGCGTCATCCACCGCAATTTCTCGCCGGCCGAGCAGGCGGAGCAGGTGCGGCAGGTCAAGAAGTTCGAATCCGGCATGGTGATCAATCCCGTCACCATCGGCCCCGACGCCACCCTTGCCGACGCGCTTTCGCTGATGCGGACCTATTCGATTTCGGGCATTCCGGTGGTCGAGAATGGCGGCACCGGCGGCCAGAAGATCGGTCGGCTGGTCGGCATCCTGACCAACCGCGACGTGCGCTTCGCGTCCGATCCGGCGCAGAAGGTCTACGAACTGATGACGCGTGAGAACCTGATCACGGTCAAGGAGAATGTCGACCAGGACGAGGCCAAGCGCCTCCTGCATCAGCACCGCATCGAAAAACTGGTCGTCGTCGACAGCCGAGGCAATTGCGTCGGGCTGATCACCGTCAAGGACATCGAGAAGTCGCAGCTCAACCCGCACGCCACCAAGGATGCGCAGGGCCGCTTGCGCGCCGCCGCCGCCACCAGCGTCGGCGATGACGGTTTCGAGCGCGCCGAACGTCTCATCGATGCCGGCGTCGACCTTCTGGTCATCGACACCGCGCACGGCCATTCGCAGCGCGTGCTGGACGCGGTGGCGCGCGCCAAGAAGCTTTCCAACTCGGTTCGTATCCTGGCCGGCAACGTCGCCACCGCCGAAGGCACGCAGGCGCTGATCGACGCCGGCGCGGATGCCGTCAAGGTCGGCATCGGCCCGGGCTCGATCTGCACCACCCGCATCGTTGCCGGCGTCGGTGTGCCGCAGCTTTCGGCCATCATGTCGGCGGTCGAGACGGCGCACAAATCAGGCGTCTCGGTGATCGCTGACGGCGGCATCAAATATTCCGGCGATCTGGCCAAGGCGCTCGCCGCCGGCGCCAGTGCAGCCATGATCGGCTCGCTGCTGGCCGGCACCGATGAAAGCCCGGGCGAGGTCTATCTGCATCAGGGCCGCTCCTTCAAGGCCTATCGCGGCATGGGCTCGGTCGGCGCCATGGCGCGCGGCTCGGCCGATCGGTACTTCCAGGCCGAGGTGCGCGACACGCTGAAACTGGTCCCGGAAGGCATCGAGGGGCAAGTTCCCTATAAAGGACCTGTGTCTGGCGTGCTGCACCAGCTTGCAGGCGGGCTGAAAGCCGCTATGGGTTATGTCGGCGGTCGCGATCTTGCCGATTTCCGCGAACGCGCCACTTTTGTACGCATATCCAACGCCGGACTTCGTGAAAGCCACGCCCATGACGTCACGATTACCCGCGAAAGCCCGAATTATCCCGGCGGAGCCTGATCCGTACGGGCTCTGGCGCAACCTGACCGCAACGATCCTGCGGCTGTCGCGCCACGCGGCCGCGCTCTGTTTCCTGTCGGCGGCGGTTTTCATCGTCATGACGGTGCTGGAATTCTTCTATTTCCGCCAGTTGAGCGGCGGCCTGGCGTCACTTGATATGCGCTTTCTCGGCTTCACGCCGGACGAAGGCATGGCCTGGCTGACGGCGCTCGGCCGGCGCGGCGGCGAGATCATTCTCGTCTGGCACTATCTGACCTTCGATTTGCTGTTCCCGGCGCTGTTGTCGGTGACACTGGTCAGCCTGATCCTGGCCACCGGCCGGCGATTGAAGAATTTCCGCGTGTTGCCGGGTCAGTTGCAGTCGATCTTCGCGCTGATTCTCGTGCTGCCCTACACGCTGGCCGATTATGCCCAGAACATCGCGGTGGCGAGCCTGCTGTCCGATTTCCTGTCGGCCAATCCGGATTCGTTGTCTCTCGCGTCAGCGCTGATCGTCACCAAATTCGCGCTTCTCGCCGTCCCGCTGACCGTCATCGCCGCTTTCTGGCTGGCGGGCCAGAAACACCAGGCTTGACGCCAAAACGGGGCAGGGCAGTTCATGAACCAGACCACGATCTTCTGGCCGTTGCTGGCGCAGGTGCTGCTGATCTACATCGTCTATATCGTCCTGGGTCACCGCAGATACGGGGCGGTCAGGTCAGGTGAAGCCAAGGCCGGTCAGTACAAGCTACGCTCGACCGAGCCGGCCTCCAGCATCACCGTTGCCAGCAATCTCATCAACCAGTTCGAATTGCCGGTGCTGTTCTACGTGCTGTGCCTGACGCTGCACGTGACCAACGGCGTCAACTTCCTGACCCTGGCGCTGATGTGGATTTTTGTCGCGTCGCGCTATTTCCACGCCTGGGTCCACCTGACCAGCAACAATCTGCGGCTGCGCAGCCGCTCTTTCTTCCTAGGTGCTACCGTGATGGCGCTCGCCTGGATCTGGTTTGCACTGCATCTGCTCGGAGCCGTGTAAGCATATGCTTACCCCCTGTGAGGGAGGGTCGCCGCAAAGCGAAGCGGGTAAAGCGCCTAGAGGTCGAAAACCGCGATCTTGCGCTTGTCGAACTTGAAGCCGATCTCGCCGCGCACCAGCTTCAGCGCGGCCTCGCCGAACACCGCGCGCCGCCAGCCTTGCAGGGCGGGCACGTCGGCCTCCTCGCCCTCGGCCGCGATGCGGTCGATGTCATCGCTGGAGGCCAGCACTTTCGAGGCGACGCCTTCCTTTTCGGCGACGATCCTGAGCAGCACTTTCAACAGTTCCGACGCCGCGCTCGAGCCTTCGGGCGGCTGGAAGTTCTTCGGCAACTTCGGCATCTGCTCCTTGGGCAAGGCAAGCGCGGCGTTGACAGCGCTAAGCAGGGCCGTCGCCGTCGAGGAGCGCTCCCAGCCTTTCGGCGTCGTGCGCAGCTTGCCAAGGGCCGCCGCGTCGCGCGGCGCCTGCTGCGCGACCTCGTAGATCGCGTCGTCCTTGAGCACGCGGCCGCGCGGTACGTCGCGTTCGCGCGCCTCGCGTTCGCGCCATGCGGCCACGGCCTGCACGATCGCCAGCTCCTGCGGTTTGCGCAGCCGCATCTTCAGCCGCTTCCAGGCGTCCTCGGGATGCGGATCGTAGGTCTCGCGCGAGGTCAGGACATCCATCTCCTCGTTCAGCCAGTGAGCGCGGTTTTCCCGCACCAGCTCGGCGCTGAGGTGCTGGTAGACCTCGATCAGATGGGTGACGTCGGCCAGCGCATAGTCGAGCTGCTTGTCGGAAAGCGGCCGGTGGCGCCAGTCGGTGAAGCGCGATGACTTGTCGAGCCGCGCGCCGGTGATCCGTTGCACGAGCTGATCGTAGGAAACGCTGTCGCCGAAGCCGCAGACCATCGCCGCCACTTGTGTGTCGAACACCGGATGCGGAACGAGATCGCCGAGATGGACGATGATTTCGATGTCCTGCCTTGCGGCGTGGAAGACTTTGACCACCGCCTCGTTGGCCATCAGCTTGAAGAATGGCGCCAGGTTGATGTCGGGCGACAGCGGATCGATCAGCGCCGTCACGCCGGGTGCGGCCATCTGGATCAGGCACAGGATCGGCCAAAAGGTCGTCTCTCGAATGAATTCGGTATCGACGGTGACGAAATCCGACTTTTCGAAAGCGGCGAGAACGGTCTCGAGTTCTTTCTGGGTGGTGATGACGTGCATCAAATCGCTTTTGACAGGAGTAAGGTCTTCCTAGATTTCAGCCGGAAGCGCTTTCGTCAAGCTGTGGCGCCATCGTCATGAGGTTCCCGGCCCATCGGAATCGCCGTTTCTTTTGGCCAGCCGTGCGAAAATCGTCGATGTGCGCAGGAGCGCGGTGATGCGGCTGCGCTTGCCTGCTGGCACGCTGGACCGGGCCTGCATCCGGTAGAGGATGACGGCGATGAAGATCGCATAGACGACGGCGCTGAACATGAACAGCGCGCTCGGTCCGAAATACTGCATCGCCGTCGAGGCGGCGAACGGCCCGCCAATGGCACCAAAGGAATAGAACAACATCAAGGCTGCGTTGATCAGCACGAACTCGCCGGTGTCGGCGCGGTCGTTGGAATGCGCCGCCGACAGCGAATAGAGCGGCATGGCGAAACAGCCGAAGATAAAGATGATGACGAAGTTGAGCAGCGGATTGCTGCCGGCGATGAACACCAGCGCCAATGCTGAAACCATCGCGCAGCAGGTCGTCATCAACAGCACCCGGCGTCGGTCCCAGCGGTCGGAGAGGTAGCCGAGCGGATACTGGATGATGGCGCCGCCGAAGATGCCAACGCTGACGAAGGTGACGACATCGGCAACCGACATGCCGATCTGTTCGGCATAGACCGGGGACAGTGTGCGAAAGGCGCTGTTGGTGACACCGACGGCCATGCAGCCGAAGCAGCCCAGCGGCGAAATCCGCCAGACGCGCGCCAGGTCGAGCTTGACGTCCTCGGGCGGCGTCGGGTTCGAGCGATCGCCGAGCGAGACCGGAACCAGCGAGAGCGTGATCATGATCGACATGATGGCGAAGATGGTGAAGCCGCCGGCACCGAAGATAGGGATCAGGAACTGGGCGCCGGTCACCGAACCGGTGTCGACCATCCTGTAGATCGCCAGCACGCGGGCCCGGTCGCGATTGCTGACGCCGGAATTCAGCCAGCTTTCGACGATAGTGAACAGCCCGGCAAAGCAGAAGCCGCCGGCAAAACGCACCGCGCACCACATCACCGGATCGAGAACCAGCACCAACAACAGGGTGCCGACCGAGGCGATTGCCGCCAGCGCCGAAAAGGCCCTGATATGGCCGACCGCCTTCATGATGCGGGTGATGGCCAGGCAGCCGAGCAGGAAGCCGGCGAAATAGAAGGTGCCCATCAGACCGATGTCGGAGGCGGTAAACCCTTCCTGCGCGCCGCGCAGCGCGATCAGCGTGCTCTGCAGCCCATTGCCGCCAAGCAGGATGCCGGCGGCGAGCAGGAGCGGGATCAGCGGGCGGATGGAGGACATGAAGGAAAACAACCGCTTGTCGTTGATCCTTCTTGAACCATCGCTTCCGCCAACGCCAGCGGCAATTCCAACGGAACTCGGCCGCTCGGATAACCGCGCTGCGAAAGAAAGGAGATCGCCGGCTCTTGGTGTGGCGTTCAGCCCGCCTGTGTCGGCTCAAGCCGAACTTCGCAGCATCAGTTCCGCGTTGAGCAGGATGCGTCCGCCGTCTGGTTTGGTCGAGGATTTCTCATCCAGCCTTTCCAGCAGAAGTTCGATGGCCAGGCGGCCGATCTCGTTGTAGTTCTGCGCAACTGTCGTGATCGGCGGGCAGGCGTAGCGCGACAGGGGATGATCGTCGTGTCCCGCGACCCGCATGTCGCAGTCGGCCCCGTGGCCTACTTTCAGGCCCAGCTGATACGCGGCCGCGATCACGCCGAAGGCAACACGGTCGTTGGCGCAAAGCACGGTCCTGGTCGGAAACCCCCGCTCCTTCAGGATACGAAGCGCTTCATCAAAGCCGAATTTCTCGAAATCCCATGACCGCACGTCGACGACGGGCACGATTTCAGGCGTCATCTTGAACTGCTTCATGGCCTCGACATAGGCGTCCTGTCTGGCCTGGGCGTTGTTGTTGACCAGCGGCATGGCAAAATAACATGGCGGCTCGCCTGACCTGCAGAGGTAGTCGACGATGAGCCTGAAGCTCTGCCTGTTGTCGGTGCCGACGAACGACGAGGTCTCGTCTAGTGGCGAGTCGACGTAGATCAGCGGGATGCTCGATCCGAGTTCGGCCAGGGTCCGGTGATGGGACTGCACGCCGAGCGGCGCTATGATGGCGCCGGCAATGTTCATCGACTTGAATGTCTGGATCGCCTGGTCTTCCATTTCGGCGCGTCCGTCGGAAGACAGCACAAAAGCCAGGAAACCGGCTTCATTGGCAATCGTTTCAATACGGCGCGTCAGCGCCATGTAGAACGGATCAGTCGAATTCGGAATGATGACGCCGAGAATGTTGCTGCGGCGGCGATTGAGATTGACGGCGAACATGCTCGGCCGAAAGCCGGACTTCCTTTGCGCGGCCTCGATCACGTTTCGAGTGTTTTTCCGTACCGAGCTGGGGTCGTTGAAATATTTGGAAACCGTCGTGCGGGACAAGCCGACGAAGGCCGAGAAGTCCTCCATCGTCCTGATTGTCTTTGCCATTCACGGGCTCCCTGCTCGAACTGCCGTCGCCACTGTCTACTTGAGTCACCTCTTCGCGGAAAGGAGGTGGGATGTTCTTTCCGAGCGCAGGAGACCACCTGTGGTCCATGGGCGCGGCTGTCCTATTTGAAATTACGGCTCCGAGGAAAACTGTACTTTCATCGTCGTTGGGTCGCCGCCGGCTTTAGCGAAGAACGGCAGCAGTTCGGAAAGCGGCAGCCGATGGCTGACAAGCCGCGCCATCGTGCCGTCGTCTTGGCTGAGAATGTCGAGCGCCTGCGGGATGTTGCGGTTCAATGAGTGCGACCCCGCCAATCTGATCTGCCGGCGGAAAATCTCGAACGGGGCGACCGAGATCCTGGCATCGGGTGCGCAGACACCGAAAATGAGCGCCGTGCCGCCATCGGCGGTGAAACCGATCATGCCATCGACCACCTTGGCGACGCCGGTGGCGTCGGCGACGAAATCGAAGCCCCGCGCCCGCGCCGACAGCGCCTGCGATCCGGACACCAGTGGCTCCAGACCGAGCGCCTCGGCGAAGGCGAGGCGCTGTTCGCTGATATCGGCGACCGCCACGCTGCTGACGCCCTTGGCCCGGAGCGAGAGGGCAAGCAGCAGGCCGATCGGCCCGGCGCCGAAGACCAGCGCGGTGCCGGGCGTGCTGTTGCCGGTCGCGAGGCCGGCGGCGCCGAGACCATTGAGGACACAGGCGAGCGGCTCGGCGAGTGCTGCCGTGGCGAAACCGAGATCGCCGATCCCATGCAGATGGTCGACGGCAACCATGCTGAACTCGGCGAAGCCACCGTTCTCGGTCACGCCGTAGGCCTTCAGGCTGCCGCACAGATTGGTCAGCCCCTTCCTGCAGGCGGGGCAATGCCCGCACGGGATGTTGGGATCGACAGCGACCCGGTCGCCCGGCTTGACGGTGGTGACATCGCTGGCGACCGCCTCGACGGTGCCCGCATATTCGTGGCCGGGGACCAGCGGAAACGCGCCTTCGCCGTATCGGCCATGCAGCACCTCGATGTCGGTGTGGCAAAGCCCGGCCGCACGGACCCGTACCAGGGCATGCCCCGGTTTGACCTTTGGCAGGTCAATATCTGCCATGCCGGCTACGCCCGCCGCGGTAAATCGGATGGCCTTCATTTCAGTCTCTCCTGCTTGGACGACCTTGTCCCGGATGGCGCGGCTCGGGCGCGTCAACTCATCCAGTTGCCGCCGTCGACATTGTAGGTCTGCGCCAGGATATAGTCGCTGTCGGGCGATGCCAGGAACACGGCGAGCCCCGCAATATCCTCGGGCTGCGCGAAGCGGCCGATCGGAACCGATCTGGCCACGGCCGCCTTCTTCTCGCCCGGCTTCAGGCCTTCCCAGCGGGCGAAGTGCGCATCGACAACATCCCAATGCTCGCCGTCGACGACGCCGGGCGCGATCGCGTTGACGTTGATGCCGTGTTTGACCAGCGCCAGCGCGGCGGACTGCGTGGCCGAAATGATGGCTGCCTTGGAGGCGCAGTAAAGCGTCACCAGCGCCTCGCCGCGGCGACCGGCCTGGCTCGCCATGTTGATGATCTTGCCGCCGCGGCCGCGCGCGATCATCACATTGGCCACGGCCTTCATCATGAACAGCGGCGCCTTGAGATTGATGGCGAACACCCTGTCATAGCTCGCTTCGGTGATGTCGGTTATCGGCGCCATGTCGAAGATGGCTGCATTGTTGACGAGGATATCGATGCCGCCGAAATCGCGGTCGACCTCCGCCACGACCCTGTCGATCGCACCGAGGTCGGTGACGTCAAGCTGGATGGCTCTGGCCGCCGCACCGATCGCGGCGGCTGCCCGCGTGGCCCGCTCGATGTCGATATCGGCAATCACCACCTTGGCGCCTTCGCGCACATAGGCTTGCGCGAAACCCAGGCCAATGCCGCGCGCACCGCCTGTTATGAGGGCAATCTTGTTGTTCAGTTTCATGTTCAATTCCAATTCCGTGAATTTTTTGAAACGGCATCAGAGCGGCCAGTCGGCGACCGGCGCGACGTCATGGAGAGACGTGGCCCATCGGACGCTGACTTCCCGAGAAAATGCACGGACCCGCTGCGGCGGATCCGTGCATCCTCCAGGCCTGCTGCAACGGGAGGTCTTTTCAGGCCCGGATTGCCAGGGACCGCACACGCACCATCCCTGGCTTGAACGCAGCTATTTGATGTAGCCGGCCTCCGTCATCGTCCGTTCCACCGTCGCCTGGGCGCCGTTGAGCACGTCGTCGACCGACTGCTGGCCGGTTACCGCGGCGGCGACCGCCTGGCCGACCTCGGTTCCGATGCCCTGGAATTCGGGGATGGCGACGAACTGGATGCCGGTATAGGGAACCGGATCCTTGGTCTGCTTGGTCGGATCGGCGGATTCGATCGCCGAAAGCACTGTCGCGGCAAAAGGCGCCGCCTTCTGGTAGTCGGGGCTGGCATAGGTGGATTTGCGCGTTCCCGGAGGTGCCGCGACCCAGCCTTCGGTCTCGCCGACGCGCTGGACGTAGGCTTTCGAGGTCGCCCATTTCACGAACGACTTCGCGGCGTCCGCTTTGGTCGAGGTCGCCGGGATGGCGAGACTCCATGCCCAGCCCCAGGCCGAACCGTTGGGAGTGACCGCTACCGGCGCCTTGGCGAAGGCGACCTTGTCGGCAACCTTGCTCTGCTTCGGATCATAGACACGCCCTGCCGCCGACGTGGCGTCGATCCACATGGCGCAGTGGCCGGAGGCGAACAAGGTCTGGTTCTCGTTGAAACCGTTGGAGCTTATTCCCGGAGGTCCATCCTTCTTCATCGTGTCGACATACCAGCCGATCGCCTTCTTCCACGCATCCGAATTGATCTGCGGCTTCCAGTCCATGTCGAACCAGCGGCCGCCGAACGTGTTCACCAGCGTGCCGACAAAGGCCATGTTTTCGCCCCAGCCCGGCTTGCCGCGCAGGCACAGGCCGTATTGCTCCTTCGATTTGTCGGTGAGTTTGTCGGCGAATTCGGTGATCTGGTCATAGGTGGGCTGCTCCGGCATCTTCAGGCCGGCGGCGTCGAACAGATCCTTGCGGTAGAGCGTGAATGAGCTTTCGGCGTAGAAGGGCACGGCATACAGCTTGCCGTCGACCGTCAGGCCGCTGCGCACCGGCGCGATGAGATCGTCATAGTCATAATCGTCGCCAAGATCGTTGAGCGATGTCAGCCAGCCGCTCTTGCCCCAGATCGGCGTTTCATAGCCGCCGATCGTCAACACGTCGAACTGGCCACCCTTGGTGGCGATGTCGGTGGTGACCCGTTCGCGCAGGACGTTCTCCTCCAGCACCACCCAGTTGACCTTGTTTCCCGTCGCCTTCTCCCATTCCGGCGACAGCTTTTGCATGATGATCATGTCGCCATTGTTGACCGTCGCGACCGTGATTTCCGCGGCCAGCGCGGCAGTCGCCATCAGTGCGGAAGCGGCGACCGACGCGGCGAGAATTCCAATACGCTTACCAATTGGCATTTCGTCTCCTCCTTTACGAATGCGCATGTGTAAGTGAACATGCGTGTATATTTTATTGCGCTTGAGAACACTCAAGTCAAGCTGCATAGAACCTGATATTTGCCGACTGGACCGAGCCCGACGCATCGCATCCTGCCGTTTGGCTCATCAGGAAAGGCGCGTGCGTAGCAAATAAAGTGAACGTACGTGCAGTTTGTGTTGACTTCGCTCTCGATGCGAATTACCTCGGCTACAGTCAGGAGCGTTCGTGCAATCCGCACGCCGACGCGATCCGCGTCCGCTCCGGCTGGGGAGAGAAGGAATTACAGGAATGAGCCTTTCCCGCCGAAGGGAGATCGCGTCCGAATCCGTGGGTCCGACGATTGCCGCCGGCGAAATCTTGGTTGAGATCATGGCGACGGACCGGGGTCTGGGGTTCCTCGAACCGCTGACGCTGGTCGGCCCTTACCCGAGCGGTGCTCCTGCCATCTTCATCGATCAGGTCGCAAGGCTGGGCGGTGGCGCCGGGCTCGTCGGCTGCGTCGGCCGCGACGATTTTGGCACGATCAATTTGGAAAGGCTCCAGCGCGACGGTGTCGACGTGTCCGCCGTCGCGGTCAGCGACCGCTACCCGACGGGAAGCGCCTTCGTTCGCTACAGGCCCGACGGCGGTCGCGACTTCGTCTACAACATCGCCGAATCCGCCGCCGGCCAAATCCGCCTCACGCCAGAGGCGAGTCAACTGGCGGACAGGGCCGGCCACCTGCATGTCATGGGATCCACTTTGTCCGTAGCCGGGCTGAGGGACATCGTTGGCTATGCCACGAAGGCGGTGCGCGCCCGCGGCGGCTCGACCTCCTTCGATCCGAATGTGCGCAAGGAGCTGATCGACGGCGCCGACGGCAGGCAATTTTCAGCCCTGGTCGACGATGCCGATCTGCTGCTTCCCTCCGGCGAAGAGTTGCTCACCGCGGCAGGGGTCGACGATGAATGCCAGGCGGTGAAGGCGTTGATCGCCAGGGGCGTCGGCGAAATCGTGCTGAAGCGAGGGGCGGCCGGGTCGTCCCGGTTCGCCGCCGATGGCAGCAGGATCGACTGCGCCGGCTTCCTGGTGGAGGAAGTGGACCCGACCGGAGCTGGCGACTGTTTCGGCGCAACCTACCTGACTTGCCGGCGACAGGGGATGGAGCCCGGCAAGGCGCTGTTCTATGCCAATGCCGCCGGCGCCCGCAACGTCACGCGACGCGGACCCATGGAGGGGGTCACCGGCTTCGATGTGCTTGACGGTTTCATCGCCGGGACACAGAGGGCGACATGATGGCCAACCCCCTTGCAGGCCTCGCCGCCGCCCGCAGAAACGGATCGCCTTACGGCATCACCTCGATCTGCTCGGCCCATCCGCTGGTGATCCAGACGGCCATAAGGCGCGCCGTCCAGGACAAGGAAACCACGCTGCTGATCGAGGCGACCTGCAACCAGGTCAACCAATTCGGCGGCTACACCGGGATGACCCCTGACCTGTTCATCGCCTTCGTGCAGGAGATCACCAGCAGGGAAGGTCTGGAGGCCTCACGCATCATCTTCGGCGGCGACCATCTTGGACCGAACCCGTGGCGCGCGGAGCCGGCCGCGCAAGCGATGAGCAAAGCCGAAGCCATGGTCATCGCCTATGTCTGGGCCGGCTTCAGCAAGATCCACCTCGACGCGTCGATGGGATGCGCCGGCGAGCCGGCTGCCCTGGACGACGAGACGATCGCCATGCGAGCGGTGCGGCTGGCCAGGGCGGCTGAAAAGGCGGCCCACGCCAGTGGTGGTGCATTGCCGGTCTACATCATCGGCACCGAGGTTCCCGCCCCGGGCGGCGTCGATCACACGATCAGCGACCTGAGGCCCACCGAAGCGGCAGCGGCGCGCCGCACGATCGACGTGCATCGCGAGATCTTTGCCCGGGAAGGCCTGGCCGAAGCGTTTGGCCGCGTCATCGCCGTGGTCGTGCAGCCGGGCGTTGAATTCGGCAGCCAGAACGTCGTCGCCTACAGGCCGGAGGCGTCGAATGCGCTGACCGGACTGCTTGATGAGGAACTGTCGCTCGTTTACGAGGCGCATTCCACCGACTATCAGAGCGGCGCGGCGCTGACCGCACTTGTCGGCAACGGCTTTCCCATCCTCAAGGTCGGCCCGGGCCTGACATTTGCCTTGCGCGAAGCGCTTTACGGGCTTGACCTGATCGCGTCCGAAATGGTCGCGGATTACGGCAATAGATCGCTTGCCCGCACGATGGAGCGCGTGATGCTCGCAGCACCGGGCCATTGGCACAGTCACTATCACGGCAGTGACGCGAGCCTCTATTTGCAGCGGCACTACAGCTACAGTGACCGCATCCGCTACTACTGGAGCAACCCCACTGCCGGCGTTGCCGTTGGCCGCCTGCGCGAGGTGCTCAACGGCGTCGCTATTCCCGAAACGCTGATGCGGCAATTCCTGCCGATGGTGCCGGCCGAACTCGGGCCTGCAGGGAATCCCGAGGCCATTCTTCATGCAGCGATCGGCCAGGTGCTGGCCGATTACGATGCGGCTTGCCGTGGGGACGCCGCCTGAATCCGTTGCGCTGTCGCTAGCCAAGGGGCTTGCTGCGCCTGTCGGGCGGCGCCCGGCGCCGCTTGCCTTGACAAATCCGGCCTCCCATGCGCTTTTCGCGAAAATTTTGAGGCCGGGCTGTGATGCTTCGGCCGGCAACGCAGCACCCCGGACCTTACCAATGACAATGCACCGTTACCGCAGCCATACCTGTGCCCAGTTGAGGAAGAGCGACGTCGGCTCGACCGTTCGCTTGTCTGGCTGGGTGCATCGTGTGCGCGATCATGGCGGCCTACTGTTCATTGACCTGCGCGACAATTATGGCCTGACCCAGATCGTCGCCGATCCGGATTCTCCGGCCTTCAAGGTCGCCGAGACCGTGCGTGGCGAGTGGGTCATCCGCGTCGACGGCGAGGTCAAGGCGCGCTTGCCCGAGACCACGAACGCCAACCTGCCGACCGGCGAGATCGAGATTTTCGCGCGCGAGATCGAGGTGCTGTCGGCGGCCAAGGAATTGCCGCTGCCGGTGTTCGGCGAGCCTGACTATCCCGAGGATATAAGGCTGAAATATCGCTTCCTCGACCTGCGCCGTGAGACGCTGCACAGGAACATCATCGCGCGGACAAAAATCATCGCCGAAATGCGCAGGCGTATGGGCGAGGTCGGCTTCACCGAATTCTCGACGCCGATCCTGACCGCTTCGTCGCCGGAAGGCGCGCGCGACTTCCTGGTGCCGTCGCGCATCCATCCCGGCACCTTCTATGCGCTGCCGCAGGCGCCGCAACAGTATAAGCAGCTGATCATGGTGTCGGGCTTCGACCGTTACTTCCAGATCGCGCCATGCTTCCGCGACGAGGACCCGCGCGCCGACCGGCTGCCGGGCGAGTTCTACCAGCTCGACCTCGAAATGAGCTTCGTCGAGCAGGACGACGTGCTGTCGACCATGGAACCGGTCATGCGCGGGGTCTTCGAGACCTTCGCCAACGGCAAGCCGGTGACGCAGAAATTCCAGCGCATCCCCTATGATGTCGCCATGCGCAAATACGGTTCCGACAAGCCTGACCTGCGCAACCCGATCGAGATGCAGGCCGTCTCCGATCACTTCCGCGATTCCGGCTTCAAGGTGTTCGCCAACATCCTGGCCAACGACCCGAAGGCCGAGGTGTGGGGCATTCCGGCCAAGACCGGCGGCAGCCGTGCCTTCTGCGACCGCATGAACTCCTGGGCGCAAGGCGAGGGCCAGCCCGGGCTGGGCTACATCTTCTGGCGCAAGGAGGGCGACAAGATCGAAGGCGCCGGTCCGCTCGCCAAGAACATCGGCGAGGAGCGCACCGAAGCGATCCGCCAACAGCTCGGCCTTGCCGACGGCGACGCCGCTTTCTTTGTCGCCGGCGACCCGAAGAAGTTCGTGTCTTTCGCCGGTGCCGCGCGCACCCGCGCCGGCGAGGAACTGAACCTTGTCGACCGCGAGCGTTTCGAACTGTGCTGGATCGTCGACTTCCCGTTCTTCGAATGGAACGAGGAAGAGAAGAAGATCGACTTCGCTCACAACCCCTTCTCGATGCCGCAGGGCGGCATTGATGCGCTGAATGGCGAGGATCTGCTCGGCATCAAGGCGTTCCAGTACGACATGGTCTGCAATGGCTTCGAAATCGCCTCTGGCGGTATCCGCAACCATTTGCCCGAGACCATGGTCAAGGCGTTCGAGACGGTCGGGCTGGATCGCGCCACGGTCGAGGAGCGCTTCGGCGGCCTCTACCGCGCCTTCCAGTACGGCGCGCCGCCGCATGGCGGCATGGCCGCCGGCGTCGACCGCGTTGTCATGCTGCTGGTCGGCGCGAAGAACCTGCGTGAGATCACCATGTTCCCGATGAACCAGCAGGCGTACGATTTGTTGATGAACGCGCCTTCGGAAGCAAGCCCGCAGCAGCTTCGCGAACTGGCGCTGCGCGTCGCCGCACCCAAGAAGGACGCCTGATCGCGCTTCGGGTGATGCTTTAAAGAACCGCCCGAACCGATTCTTTCGATTCGCTAATCCCACAAAAAAGCCCGGCATCGCTGCCGGGCTTTTTCGCGCATTGAGGTCGCCTCGATCAGTCTTCGTTCGCCTTGACGGCGACGCCGAGCGTCTTCGGCAATTCGAGCGGGTTGGACATGGCGCCCGCCATGATCAGGGCGAACGGCACAGATGCCGGCGGTTCGGCCGAGATTTCGAGGCTCTTCGGATCGTCGAGATACTTGCC
Source organism: Mesorhizobium waitakense (assembly GCF_056431085.1). Classification (NCBI taxonomy): domain Bacteria; kingdom Pseudomonadati; phylum Pseudomonadota; class Alphaproteobacteria; order Hyphomicrobiales; family Phyllobacteriaceae; genus Mesorhizobium; species Mesorhizobium waitakense. The sequence goes on from NZ_JBWKME010000171.1 coordinate 30,017, forward strand.
GACGGCGGCGGTCACCTGCGCCGTCAGTTCCGGATTGTTGAGCTGCGCCATGCCGAACGGCACGATCGCCTTGGCCTGGTTGGCGATGTCCTTGGCCGACATGCCTTGCTGCTTGCCGACATATTCCAGCACCTTGTTGGTCAGCGAATCGTCGTCGAAACGGATCGAGGCGCTGTTGAACGAAAGCTGCTGCAACAGGCCGAGCATGGCCATGCCTTGCGCCGAATTGTCGGCACCTTCGGGCTGTGCCGCCATCTTCTTCTGCATTTCCTGCAGCGACTTGATGAAGTCCATCGTGTAGCCGCCGAGGTCGAAGGTCATGCCGAGCGTGCCGGCGTTCTCGACGGAAATGTCGTATTTCGACAGTTCCATCTTGCCGTCCGTGGGCTGCCAGGTGCCGGCCATCTCGAGATTGCCCGCGATGCTCTGGTAGCCGAGCGCGTCGATGACTTCCTTGGACTTGGGGTCGTCGACCAGCGTCAGGTCGGCATTGAACTTTTCCGTGGTTGCGGTGAATTCCATCGCCTTACCGTCCGCCGGCGGCGTGATCTCGACGGCAAGCCCGTCCATCGAGAAGGCGGTCTTGTCGGCGACTTTGACGGTCATGTTTGAGAGTTCGGCCGACTTGTACATCATCAGTGAGCCCAGTGGACCGGTGGAGCCGTCGGCCGGAACCGTCATGTCGTGGATGACGAAGGGGCTGAGGTTGAGCGTTACGCCGTCCTTTGAGTGTTCGAACGCCGATGTCGACACGGTGGCGATATCATAGCCGCCGTTTGCCTCGGTCACGCCCTCGAGCTTGACGTCGCCGATGGGGAGCGCTTCCTTTTCCGCCGCCGGCTTGATGGCAACGCCCTGCAGCACCATGCTGGTGTTGTCGCCGGTCACGCCGGTCCAGGAGATGTCGACGCCCTGGGCGGAAAGTGCCGCCTTCAGCCGGTCGGCGACCGCTGCGTCCTGGGCGAGGGCCGCGTTCAGCGGCAGCGTGAGCAAAAAGGTCGAAAAGGCGAACTTCTGGAGAGTTGAGCGGTTGATTGTCATCGCAAGGTCCCTGAGAGTGTCCTGAAATTATTTTTCAATTCTTTGCGCCATCACCATTCCGTGACGAACTGGACGGGAAAAAGGCGTGTCCCGGCACAATGGTCGAAAATCACGGTGAAAGGCAAACTCGATCCCACCGTCTTTGCGCAAACCGGTGAATTTGTAATGAAGAGCCGGTTGCCTGATATCATCACGCTTGGCCTGATGTAACAGGCTGATGTTGGTCGACATCCGTTGGCCTGCGGTTTCATGTTGCAGAAGCGCCGGTACATCTGTCGGCCCCTTGCCGCGAATCACCCGCTCGGCTAGGTCCAGCCCATGGGAAAAAGGCTTTTGCCGCCTGAAAATGGCGGTGGCGATCATGTCGAACCGGTCGATCTGAAGAAGGCGCTGGAAGAGCGTTATCTGGCCTATGCGCTGTCGACCATCATGCACCGGGCGCTGCCGGACGTGCGCGACGGACTGAAACCGGTCCATCGCCGCATCATGCACGCCATGCGTCTGCTGCGGCTGAACCCCGACCAGGGCTTTGCCAAATGCGCCCGCATCGTCGGCGAGGTGATGGGCAAGTTCCACCCGCATGGCGATCAATCGATCTATGACGCGCTGGTGCGGCTGGCGCAGGATTTTTCGATGCGCTACCCCCTGGTCGACGGGCAGGGCAATTTCGGCAACATCGACGGCGATAACGCCGCTGCCATGCGCTACACCGAAGCGCGCATGACCGATGTGGCGACCGAGCTGTTGTCCGGCATCACCGAGGATGCCGTCGACTACCGGCCGACCTACAATGAAGAGGACGAGGAGCCGGTGGTTTTGCCCGGCGCCTTTCCGAACCTGCTCGCCAACGGCTCGTCTGGCATTGCCGTGGGCATGGCAACATCGATCCCGCCTCACAATGCGGCCGAGCTTTGCGATGCGGCACTTCACCTGATCGAACATCGCGATGCGCCGGTGGCGAAGCTGATGGACTTTGTCCAGGGTCCGGACTTCCCGACCGGTGGCATCATCGTCGACAGCCGCGCCGCCATCCTCGAAGCCTATGAAACCGGGCGCGGCGGCTTTCGCGTCCGGTCGAAGTGGATCCAGGAGGATCAGGGCAGGGGCACCTGGAGCATCGTCGTCACCGAAATCCCGTACGGCGTGCAGAAGGCGCGGCTGATCGAGAAGATCGCCGAGCTCTTGATGGCGCGAAAGCTGCCGCTGCTCGAGGATATCCGCGACGAAAGTGCCGAAGACATCCGCGTCGTGCTGGTGCCGAAGAGCCGCTCGGTCGACCCGGGCATCCTGATGGAATCGCTTTTCAAGCTGACCGAGCTCGAAAGCCGCTTCCCGCTCAACATGAACGTCCTGTCGCGCGGCAAGGTGCCCAACGTCCTGTCGCTGAAAGGCGTGCTGCAGGAATGGCTCGAACACCGCCGTGACGTGCTTGTTCGCCGCTCGAAACATCGCCTTGGCGAGATCGAAAGGCGGCTGGAGATCCTCGCCGGCTACCTGATCGCCTATCTGAACATCGACGAGGTGATCAGGATCATTCGCGAGGAGGATGAGCCCAAGCAGGTGATGATGGCCCGCTGGTCGCTCACCGACACCCAGGCGGAAGCCATCCTCAACATGCGGCTGCGCGCTCTGCGCAAGCTGGAAGAATTCGAAATCCGAAAGGAATTCGACGGTCTGAGCGCCGAGAAGAAGCAGATCGAAGCGCTGCTTGCTTCAAACGAAAAGCAATGGGCGACGATCAAGTGGGAAGTCACCAATATCCGCGACAAGTTCGGCCCGGAGACCGAGCTCGGCAAGCGCCGCACCCAGTTCGCCGATGCGCCCGAGCATGACCTGACCGACATCGCGCACGCCATGATTGAGCGCGAGCCGGTCACCGTGGTCGTCTCGGAAAAGGGTTGGCTGCGGGCGATGAAGGGGCATCTGGCCGATCTTTCGACCCTGACCTTCAAGGAGGGTGACAGCCTCAAGCTGGCCTTCCATGCCCAGACCACCGACAAGGTGCTGGTCTTCACCACGGGCGGCAAGTTCTACACCGTCGGCGCCGACCGGTTGCCCGGTGGCCGCGGCCATGGCGAGCCGATCCGCATCATCGTCGACATGGACAATGACCAGGACATCGTCACCGCCTTCGTCCACGATCCGAAGCGCAAGCTTTTGCTGGCTTCGTACGACGCCAATGGCTTCATCGTGCCGGAGGAGGAAGTCGTCGCCAACACCCGCAAGGGCAAGCAGGTGATGAACGTCAAGGCGCCCGACGAGGCCAAGCGCTGCATCCCGCTCACTGGCGACCATCTCGCCATCGTCGGCGAGAATCGCAAGATGCTGGTGTTCGCACTCTCCGACATCCCGGAGATGGGCCGCGGCAAGGGCGTTCGCCTGCAGAAATACAAGGACGGCGGTCTTCTGGATCTCAAGCCGTTCACGCTGGAGAGCGGCCTGTCCTGGCAGGATTCGGCTGACCGCACCTTTATCCGGTCGCGTGAGGAACTGGCCGAATGGATCGGCGCCCGTGCCTCGGCCGGCCGCATGGTGCCGAAGGGCTTCCCGAGGACGGGGAAGTTTGGGTGAAGCTGCGGATCTCCCCCCTTGTGGGGGAGATGCCGGGCAGGGCAGAGGGGGGGTGCTGTCCCTCAATCAATCACAACTAAGTATTCGTCTCAGTCCTCGGCTGGTCACAGTCAACGCCCCAAGGACGGAATTCCTTCGCGCCCTCCTCTGGCCTGCCGGCCATCTCCCCCACAAGGGGGAGATCAGCAGCTTCATCATCATTTGGACTATCGTCACGATTGCTGCACTATACCAGTGCATAAGCAGGGAAGGTGTTCGGGAGAAGCGGCGTTTGAAGGAAGCAAAAATCCAGAAACCGGAACGGCAGCAGCGCCTGTTCGGCCTGTCGACGCCGCTGCGATCGGCCGTCATTCCGCCGCTGTCGGCGGCGCGCTGGCTGCTGGTGCTGATCGTCGCCGCCGGTGTCTATTTCTTCCATGGCTTCCTGTTTCCGGTGCTGGCGGCGCTGGTCATCGCTTTTGCCAGCTGGCCGCTCTACCGGCGCCTGCTTGTCGCGGTTGGCGGCAACCGCACCATCGCCGCGACCTTTGCCATCCTGTTCATCCTCGCCTTCCTGGTGGTGCCGATCGCGCTTGCCGGCACCTACGCCATCAACGAGGTGCGCGAGTGGGTCGGCTGGGCGATCGAGACCAACCGGCACGGCGCCGTGACGCCGCACTGGATCGCCACCATGCCTGTCGTGGGCGAGTGGCTAAACGAGCAATGGACGACCAATTTTGGCCATCCTGGCGGCATTGGCGAACTGATCCAGTTGGTCAGCGGTGCCAACATCGGCAGCATCTATCGCGGCGTGCTGGCGGCCGGCGGCAGCGCCTTCGGCCTGCTCCTGACGCTGCTGTTCATGATGATCGCGCTGTTCTTCGCCTATCGCGACGGCGAGCACTTCGCCGGCCAGGTCGACCGTCTCGGCGAGCGCATCCTGCCGGCGCGATGGGAGCGGATCTCGCGCGTCGTGCCGGCCACGATCTCTTCGACCGTGACCGGCATGACCGTCATCGCCATCGGCGAGGGACTGGTGCTGGGCATTGCCTACTGGCTGGCCGGTGTGCCGTCGCCGGTGACGCTCGGCGCCCTGACCGGCGTCATGGCGCTGATCCCCGGCGGCGCACCATTGTCCTTCACCCTGGTCTCGATCTACCTCGCCGCCAGCGGGTCGCCGATGGCCGGATTGGCGCTATTCCTCTGGGGTGCGGTCGAGTTGTTCATCGTCGACAAGACGCTGCGCCCCAAGCTCGTCGGCGGACCGATAAAACTGCCTTTCCTGCCGACTTTTTTCGGCCTGATCGGTGGCGTCAAGACCATGGGGTTCCTCGGCCTGTTCATCGGCCCGGTGCTGATGGCCTTGCTGGTCGCGATCTGGCGCGAGTGGCTGCGCGAGGTGGAACTGACCGACGAAATCATGCCGGGTTCGCCGGCTGAACTCGAAGTTGGCCCACAGATCGAGGTTCTGCCTGTACCCAGCGTGGTGAAGAAAGCCAGCGCCTAATTCTGCGATCCGGTTCGGTTAGGCCGGGTGATGCACCGCAAGGTCGCCACGGCGCTTGCGTCCGTCGTGCAACTGCCACAGCGAATGGGCGATCAGCGTGACGATCAGGATCACGCCGCCGATCAGGCTGTTGCGGGTTGGTGTCTCGGCAAAGATCATCCACACCCAGACCGGCGCCAGCACGGTTTCGAGCAGGTAGAACATCGCCACTTCGGGACCTGAAATGTATTTCGGACCGTTGGCAAGGCAAAAGAACGAGATCGGCATGATCACGGCGCCGTTGAAGATGATCCACCATGGCGCATTGACCTGAAAACCTTCGCCAGTGACCATGAAAGCCGCCAGCGCCAGTGGCAGAAGGACGCCGACAAGGGCCGTGAATCCCATATCCTTGCCGCTGGCGTGCGAGATGGTGATGGCGACCGCGATGAAGAATGCCGAGCACAGCGCCATGAAATCGCCGAACAGGTGCCCGGTGCCGACCGAGCCGCCGACGATGACCAGCACGCCGAGGATCATCACCAGCATCGCCACGATCGTCACCAGCCGTGGCTTCTCCTTCAGGAATATCCAGGACAGCAACGCGGCGAAAACGGGGTTGAAGGCCAGGATGAACACCAGGTCGGCGGTCGAGGTGTGGAAGACGGCGGTGACGAAGGTGATCGAGGTCAGCCCGTAGCAAATCGCCACGACAAGGCCGGACCAGCCGGGGATGAGTTGCGGGGCGTTCCGGCTGAGCGCGCGCCAGATCGACCAGATGATCATGGCCGCGACAAAGGTGGTGCCGGTGCGCAGCAACAGGATCGTCCAAGCGCCGCCGTCGGCGAGCCGGATCAGCGGAATGTCGACGGTCAGCGTCAGGCCGCCGATCGCGGTTATCAGAAGGCCCTTCTGGTGGTCGTGGTGAGTGGACATGCAGCAACTTTCGCAATGAAATGCAGGTGGCCAGGCGCAATGGCGCACTCTCCAGCCAAGCGGCTGAAAGACCAGCATCCCCTGCCTTGAAACAGTTTAAGGGTGGATCGTGGAAAAACTCAGCGTGAAACCGCTTCGTTGGTGTAGCGCTCCCAGCCTTTCGGGCCGAGATGCTCCTGCGGCATGAAGCGCATCTTATAATTCATCTTGCGCGAGCCGTTGACCCAGTAGCCGAGGTAGACATGGGGCAGGCCCATCGCCCGGGCGCGGGCGATGTGATCGAGGATCATGAACGTGCCGAGCGAACGCTCCTCGAAATCGGGATTGAAATAGGAATAGACCATCGACAGGCCGTCGGCCATCTTGTCGGTGAGCGCCACCGCGATCAGTTCGCCCTGCCCCTTGCCGGTGATGAAGGTGTCGGGCCCGCGCCGCCGGTACTCGATCACCTTGGTGTCGACATGGGTATCCTCGACCATCATGGCGTAGTCGAGCACTGTCATGTCGGACATGCCGCCACGGCGGTGGCGGGCGTCGAGGTAGCTGCGAAACAGCGAATATTGTTCGGTCGAGGGCTCGGCATTGTGCATGTGGCCGACGAGGTCGGAATTGTGCTGTAGCACCCGCTTCATATTGCGGCTGGCGCTAAATTCCTGGGCGAGGATGCGCACCGAAACGCAGGCGCGGCAGGTCTCGCATGCCGGCCTGTAGGCGATGTTCTGCGAGCGCCGGAAGCCGCCTTGCGTCAACAGGTCGTTCATCTCCGCCGCCTTATCGCCTACCAGATGCGTGAACACCTTGCGCTCGAACTGGCCGTCGAGATACGGGCACGGCGACGGCGCGGTCAGGAAGAACTGCGGCGACTGGGTCGGATGCTGCGTCATCGAGCCTTGGAAACACTCCTTCGAATCGCTCTACCTTTGGCGCGGACGGCGAAAAATTCAACAGGATTGTGAGGGCGTGGTTGACTAGACGCCTTCACATTTACACTCAATCGCCCATGACTGCCCTTGAGAGCACCGTTTCAGCGGTCGGTGCGGCTGACCACGGTGCCGAGCAAAAGGTCGTGCAGCGTGCGCTTGCGGTCGGAAAACAGCGTTACCAGCAGGACCAGTGGCGACAGGATGACGTTGCCGGCCCAGAACAGCACCGAATGGACGACCGCGGTGAGGCCGTCGATCGGGCTGCCGTCGAGCCGGTCGAGCCGGATGCCCATCATCTTCATGCCCGTGGTGGCCTGGTCGGCGCTGCCCAGCGTGTTCCAGATGTAGAGGATGGCGACGGCCGGCACCAGCACGCCGAACAGCATCCAGCCAAGGCCGAGGGTCAAAAGGCCGAGAAAGAACACCAGTATGGCGAAAGGAATGGTGAGCAGCGCGACGATGAAATAGTCGATCACGACGGCCAGGATGCGCCTTGTGCGCACGCCGTCATAGGCCCTGACATGGGTCGTGATGATTTCGCCGTCGAGAACGCGCGCGTTCATGTCATTTCCTCGTAACAGGGCCCGACATAGGGTGCGGACCGCTCAGAAGTGAAATGGTGTGGACCTGCGGCGGAATCAAGATCGGGCGTTTTGTGGCGCGCAGGGCGCGAGCGGCGTGAGGCGCAATCTGAATCGGTTGAATTTGCGGCGCGAATGGCATTAGCTTGCTGCGGCGCAACAAAGCGTCAGGGCAAGGGACGGGGCAATATGGACTACGACATGCTGGTGATCGGCAGTGGCCCCTCCGGCCGCCGCGCCGCGGTGCAGTCGGCCAAGCTCGGCAAATCGGTGTTGGTGGTCGATCGAGGCCGGCGTCTGGGCGGTGTCTCGGTGCATACAGGCACCATTCCGTCGAAAACGCTGCGCGAAACCGTGCTCAACCTCTCGGGTTGGCGCGAGCGCGGCTTTTACGGCCGCGGCTACCGGGTCAAGCAGGACATCTCGGTCGGCGATCTGGTCGAGCGCCTGCACAAGACGCTCGACCATGAGGTCGAGGTGCTGCAGCACCAGTTCATGCGCAACACGGTCAAGAGCGCTCGCGCGGAGGTGAAGTTTCTTGACCCCAACAAGGTCAGCCTGACCACCGACACCGGCGACTACAGCGAGGTTGGTTTTGCCAATGCGCTGATCGCGGTCGGCACAAGGCCGCACCGGCCGCGCGACGTGCCTTTCGACAAGACCCGAATCTTCGACAGCGACGAGATGCTGGAGCTCGACCGTTTGCCGCGCACGCTGACCGTGATCGGCGCCGGCGTCATCGGGGTCGAATATGCGACGATCTTTTCTGCGCTCGACGTGCCGGTGACATTGGTCGAGCCGCGCAACTCCATCCTCGATTTCGTCGACCGCGAGATCGTCGACGATTTCATCCACCAGATGCGCGATCGCGGCATGACGATCCGGCTGGGCAGCGCGGTGAAGGAAATCCGGTCCAAGCCTGAAACCGCCGAGGTTGAGCTGGCCGACGGCCGCACCATTCGCTCCGAGGTGGTGCTGTACGCAGCCGGCCGCACCGGCAATGTCGGCAGCCTGGGGTTGGATATCGTCGGCATCGAAGCCGACTCAAGGGGGCGGATCAAGGTCGATCCGCAGACCTTCCAGACCAGCGCGCCCAACATCTACGCCGCCGGCGACGTCATCGGCTTTCCGAGCCTGGCCTCGACCTCGATGGAGCAGGGCAGAGTAGCGGCCTGTCATGCTTTCGGCGTGCCCTTGCCGCCGCCTCCCGAAACCTTTCCCTATGGCATCTATGCAGTGCCGGAAATCTCGACGGTCGGCCAGTCGGAGGAACAGGTGCGTGAAAGTGGGGCCGCCTATGAGGTCGGCGTGGCGCGTTTTCGCGAGACCTCGCGCGGCCACATCATGGGCGTCAACTCCGGTTTCCTGAAGCTGTTGTTCTCGATCGAGACGCGTCGGCTGCTCGGCGCGCATATCGTCGGCGAGGGCGCCACCGAACTCATTCACATTGGCCAGGCGGTGATCAATCTCGGCGGCACCGTCGACTTCTTCGTCAACAACACCTTCAACTATCCGACGCTCGCCGAAGCTTACAAGATCGCCGGGCTGGATGCCTGGAACCGGATGGGGCGAGGGTAGGCGGGTTGTTTGTTTCGACGCAATTCCCTTAGGGAAAGCGCTACGCGCTTTTCCCGGGAACTTCACACTTTTCCTGGAATTGCGTCAGCCTTCCATCTGGGCGAGCAGCGCCAGCATCACATCGGCGGAAGGCATCGGCAGCACGGCTTCGATTTCGGCTGGCCGAACCCCGGCGATCGCGGCATCGGCGCCGCCGGTGACGGTGCCGAGCGGGCCGCGAAAACCGTGCTTCGACCAGGCCAACTCCTGCAGCTTCGGGCTGGTCAGTGCCTCCAGCATCCTGTCGACCGTCGGATCGATGACAAGATTGGTTGGCAATCGACGCGGTGACAAGTTTATTCGGCGACGGGCGCGTTCAGCCATTGCATTACGATTGCCGCGTCTGCGCTGCCGAATTCATGACCCGATGGAACAATCCGGGCGTCGAGGTCGGCGCCATGTTGGCTGAGCAATGTCACCAGAGCCGGCGCGAAAGGCGCATAGGTAAGATCGGCAGCGCCGGCGACGATCAGCACCCCCACGCTTGCCAGATCCGTCGCCGGCACGTCGTCGAGCACCGGCATCGGCCGCAGCAGCGCGGCGCGTTCGACAAGGCCCGGATGCAGCAGCATTAGGCTCGAAACCAGATTGGCACCGTTCGAATAGCCGAGAAAGATCGTGCGGGAGAGGTCGAGATCGTGGCGTGTGGCTGCATCGGTGACGAAGCCTGCAAAAGCGTTGGTTTCGGTGCGGATGCTGTGCTGTTCGAAGCGCGTCGGCGTGATGCGCGCGAACCAGCGGAAACCATCCTCCTGGACGATGCGGCCGCGCACGGCGATCAGCGTGGCGTGCGGCGCGATCTCTCGCGCCAGCGGCACCAATGTCGTCTCGTCGACACCCGACCCATGCAGCAGGAAGAAGCATTCGCCAGTTGAAACCACCGGCCTGTAGAGGCGGTAGCAGAAAGCGAGATCACGCCGAAACGCACCATCTTGTGAGGTCTCTTCGGTCATGGCCTCATCCTTTTGATTTCATGACGATTCCGGTCAGTTTGCCGGCTTCAAAACGCAATATTTTCAAGCTCCGCGAAAGTTGATTGAACCGGGCGCATTACTGTCCGTTTCTTCGCCGATATATTCCTGCGGGAGGAATCGAAGCGGTGCGCCGGGGGTCGCATTGCCGGCATGAACAACCAGCTTTGAGGCCTTTTGTCGATGACCACCCAACTTTCCCCGGACCGCGGCACGCGTGTCCCAGACCGCGATGCGCGTGTCCCGGATCGCGATACGCACGTGTCGGAGCGTGACACGCGCATCTCGGAGCGTGACACGCGCATAGACGTGCTTCGCGCTCTCGCCTTGCTGACCATCTTTGTCGACCACGTGCCGGGTACCGCCTTCGAGTATCTGACCTACAAGAATTTCGGCTTTTCAGACGCGGCAGAAGTCTTCGTGCTGATCTCCGGAATCGCGGTCGCGCTCGCCTATGGCAAGAAATTCCAGCCTGGAAATCGGCTGCTGGCAACGTTGAAGATGTGGCGCCGCGCTGGCGTGCTCTATGCCGCCCACATCGTGACCACCATGGTGGTAATGGCGATCTTCTGCGCGGCGGCGGTGTTCGCCGGGCGACCGGAGCTGTTGACGATGATCAACATCGAGCCGTTGATCAAGAATACGCCACAAGTGCTGATCGGCATCGTGACCCTCGGCCACCAGCTCGGCTACAACAACATCCTGCCAGTCTATGCAGTGCTGCTCTTGCTGGCGCCGGTCTTCCTGCTCTTCGTCAGCTACCGGCCATTGCCGGCGCTGGTCGCATCCGGCGCGCTGTGGCTGGTCGCCGGGATCTACCAGATCGCGCCGCCGAACTATCCCGAGCCTGGCTTCTGGTTTCTCAACCCGCTGTCGTGGCAGTTCCTGTTCAACATCGGCCTGGCAGGCACGCTGTATGTGCGTCGCGGTGGCACCATCCCGGTCAATCGCTGGCTGGTTGGCCTGGCTTTGGCCTACACCGCCACGGCGCTGGTCTGGGTGCATAGCCCGCTCTGGGGGCAGATCTCCTGGTTGGGCCTGCCTCCGGTGCTGACCGGCTTCGACAAGACGTTCCTGGCACTGCCGAGGCTTCTGCATATCCTGGCGGTGAGCTACCTGATCGTGGCATTCCCCGCCGTCTCGAACCTGTTCCGCACCGGGCGCGATCATCCGTTAGCCATATTGGGCAAGCGATCGCTGCCGGTTTTCATTGCCGGCACGGTGCTCGCCCTGACGGCGCAGGTGCTGAAGCTGATCAACCCGGGCGGGCTGGTCTACGACAGCCTGTTGATTGCCGCCGGCATCGCCATGCAGTTTGCGCTTGCCTACTATCTCGAATGGCTTTCGAGCCTTGGCAGGTCCGGGAAAAGCAGACCGGCTCAAAACGCCGCACTGCCGGTCCAGGCGTCCTTCGTCATGTCGTCGATGGCAACAAGAATGGGGCGTTGAGGCGTCAGGCGGACGAGGGGCCGGATGAGGCCCGCACCACGAGGTCGACCGGCAGCGATTGCCGACTGAACGTGCCGTCGTTTTCGAGGATCGCCTTGACGGCAAGGCGGCCCATCTCGGCGATCGGCTGAACGATCGTGGTCAGCGGCGGCTTGGAAACCGCTCCTTCCGGGACGCCGTCGAAACCGACGATCGAAACGTCGCCCGGAATAGTGATGTCGTGCTGGCGCAGCCAGTCCAGCGCATGCAAGGCGATCCTGTCCGACATTGCCAGGATGGCGGTCGGTGTCTCGGCGCCGGCGAAAATATGATCGAGGCCCGCCCAGACGCTCTCCTCGTCATTGACGGTTTCGTAGATCGGCACCTTCGAGACGTCGATGTCGACGCGGGAGAGTTCGGCGAAGTAGCCGCGCAGGCGGTCGCGCGTCCCGGAATAGAGGGCCTTCTCCACCTGCGCCTGCGTGGTTGGGCCGAAGCCGGCGTCGGCACAGGGCAGGGCAAGCACGGCAAAGCGACGATGCCCGAGCTCGGTCAGATGGCGCGCCGCGAGACCGGCGCCGGCGATGTTGTCGACACCGATCGCCGCGACCGCCCCGTCGTCGTCCGAATCAAGATCGAGTGCGACAAACGGGAGTTTGCGTTCGCGCGCCAGTTCGACCAGCCTTGAGCCGCCTTCGATGCAGAAGACGATGAAGCCGTCGACCAGCGCGCTCTGGATGTTCCAGGCGAGCTGTTCGTTGTTGGCGGCGGAGACCAGCGAGATCCCCGCACCAGTCGCGTCGCAAGCCTGCGAGATGCTTGCCATCATGACCCGGGCGAAAGGGTCGTTGAAGAAATAGGACAACGGTTCCGCGGTCGCGACACCGATGGCATTGACCTTGCCGGCGCGCAGCAGCCGACCCTTGGGGTCGGGTCCGCCATATCCCATTGCCTCGGCTGCCGCCTTGACCCGTTCGCGGACCTCCTCGCGCACGATCTCCGGGCGGGCGAACACGTTGGACGCGGTGCCGTGCGACACGCCGGCCGCTTTGGCAATGTCTGCCAGCCGGACCGGTCTTGTCTTTCCAGAGCTCAATGGGGCCATCTTCGTCTCCTGAATTCATCCCATCTAACACTTTCGTTGGATCGGTTCAAATTCTGCCTTGAACAACGACCCGGCGAGGTGTATCTTTGAATCGATCCAAAAGAACAAAGGTTCATATGATTGGATCGATTCAATATCAGCAAAGGGAGATGTGTCATGCATTCCGTCAACTATCTCTTCCAAGACATCTACCGCAACGACTGGAGCATCGGTTCGACCGCCACGAAACAGAGGCGCCACGAGAGTGCCAGCCCATGGGTACGCGAACTACGGTTCTTCGTGGAGCGCAGACGGAGCTGATCGGGATAGCTTTTTTGTGCGTGCCGATTGGATCGATTCAAATCTTGAAAGGAGTGCATCATGCATCCCGTGAGCTATCTGTTCGAAGACATCTACCGCAACTACTGGGGCATCGTGCCGGCGTCCAAACGGCCGGAGACGCATCTACTGGCGAAGCTGCGGCGGCACGGTCGCGAAGTGCTCGATAAGCCCGAGCGCCGGCAGGATTGATCGATCGACAAACGCCGTGTGACAGGATCGCGTCGGTTTTCGCGAATGGAACCGTCCCGGGCAGTGCGCCCGGGGACATCGACCCCCAGAGACATCGATAAAGGCTACCGGTCCAGCCTGGTCAGGAACGTGTGCGCACCAGCGCCGAGCCAGCGATCACCAGCCAGCCGGCGATGAGCAAGGTGCCGCCGATCGGCGCCGACAGCGGGAACAGCCGCGAACCGAGGAAATCGCGGGCCAGCAGGTCGCCGCAGAACAACAGCAGCCCAACCAGCAGGATCAGGCTGCCGATGCGCAGCGTCCGGTTCGCGCCAAGCAGTCCGGTCGCGAGGAAGACCGGCGCGTGCATGAGCAGGAAGGATGCGGCAGTGCCGACAAAGGCACCGCCCAGATGCGCCGCAGCAGCCGACAGCGCCACGCCGGCGGCGCCACAGAGGCCGCCGGCCAGGACGAGGATCCGGCCGCTGTTGACGGAAGATTGCTCGGCCGTGCTCATGTCTGGGGCTCCGTGACGTTCAAGGCATACGACCCAACTAGTCAGGGCTTGCCGGCATTGGCGAGCATGTCCTGCTCGCGGCGCGATTGCGCCAGCCAGTTATAGACCGCGCCGCCGGCCATCAAGATGGATGTGCCCAGAAACACCGAGCGCATGCCGAAATGGCCGCCGGCAAATCCGCCAAGCAAGGGGCCGGCGACCTGTCCGACATACTGGGCGGAGATCGAGAGCCCCAGCACATTGCCGCCGACGCCATCGGGAACATTGTGGCGGATGACGCTGGTGATGCAGGGCAGGAGCCCGCCCAGCGCCAGGCCCATCAGGAAGCGCAGGCCGATGAGTTGCCAGCTCTGCGTGACGAAGGCCTGCGGAATCAGCAGCAGCGCCGAGACGGCAAGCGCGCCGATGATGACGTTCCAATGGCCGATGCGGTCGGCGAGCTTGCCGAGGCGTGAAGCCGACAGGATGGCGCCAAGCGCCGCCGCCGACATGACGACGCCAGAGATCAGCGTGACGCGGCTCTGGTCTTCGATCAATTGCTGCACATAGACGGTGATGATCGGCTCGATCGACATGGTGGCGAAACTCAAAAGCATGCCGGTCGCCAGCATGGCGATGATAGGCCGTTTGTCGGGGATTTGTGCCCAGCCGCCTTTCGGCTTGCCCTTCGATGCGCCGGCCGTCGCTTTCGGCCGGGGGGTCTCCTTGATCAGAAACGTGGTCGCCAGGAATGCCAGGAAGATGACGCCGCCGGACAGCAGGAAGGTGGCTCGGATGCCGATCAGCGGCGGCAAGGCGCCACCAACCAGCGGGCCGACCAGTGCCCCACCGGTGATACCGGCCGACAGCAGGCCCAATGCCCAGCCGGAACGCTCCTTGGGCGTCTGCATGGCAACCAGGATGGTCGATCCCGAGGAATAGCCGCCGGCAAAGCCGATCAGCAGCCGCAGCAGCACCAACTGCCAGACGGTCTGGACCATGCCGGTCAGCGACATGCATATGGCCATGCCAAAGCTGGCGCGAACCAGCATCACCTTGCGGCCGTAGCGGTCGCCGAGACGTCCCCACAGCGGCGCCACAAGTGCCGCCGCGAAAAAGGTCGCGCCATAGGCGATCCCCGACCATTGCACGATCGCCGCGTGGCCTTCAGCGCCGAGCTGCTCGATATAGAGCGGCAGGAACGGTAAAAGCAGCGTCATGGCGACAAGCGTCGAGAACGAACCGGCAAAGCAAACGAACAGATTGCGCCGCCAGTGGATGTTGTAGGTGCTGTCGGTCGTCGGGGGCGTGTTCTGCATGTCATGCGTCCTGTCCGAGCAATGCCGTGTTGGTGGTTGCTGCGGATACCATTTTGGGATACCAAGATGGTATCCGTCATGAACGCAAGCGTGGGTGCTGTCAATGCGACGCTCTCAAACGTGATCGGGAAACGCGGCCAGCAAACCGATAGCCAGCCAACGGTCAGAAACGGGAACGACAATGTCGCAGATGCAGAGCGTCGAAAAACAGCTTCGCCAGATGATCCTGGGCCTCGAGATCGGTCCCGGCGAGAAGCTGACCGAGCGCTGGATCGAAAGCCGCTTCGGCGCGTCGCGAACTCCGGTCAGGGCCGCGCTGCTGCGGCTCGAGACCGAGGGCCTGGTCGGCAGGGACGGCCGTGGCTGGACGGTGTCGCCGATCAACCTGGCTGAGCTCGAGCAGATTGCCGTCTACCGGGAGGCGGTTGAGGTTGCAGCCCTTCGCCTGACATGTGCGCTGACGGACCGCAGCGCAGTCGATGTGATCGAGGCGATGCTCGACTCCTGCGACACCGACACGCCACGCGAGGAATGGCATCGTATCGGCATGGATTTTCACATCGAGCTGGCGCGCCTGTCAGGAAACGAATTCCTGTTCCGGGCGGTCCGCGATGCCATGACGCGCCTGTCGCGGGCCCGCTGGCTGGAGGTTCGCGACGAGGCTGCCCTTGCTCGCGCCTGGGCCGAACATCGCGCCATTCTGGCGGCGGCGCGCCTCGGCGACGCCGATGAAGCCGCGCGCCTGCTTTCGGCCCACATCGTCGGCAGCCGCGACCGCCTGGTGACGTCGCTCGCCAACGACCGGCGCGGTCTTCGCGCCAGGGGTTTTGCTGTCATCGCCGCCTAAGGCATGCGGTACGCGCTGCGCAAAAGGCGGCGTCTCGGCGCGCCCTGCACTTTCGGCCTCGCTTCGCGGACACCGATGGCGTAAGAGCGGCGATGGAAAACAACCGATTTGAAACACCCGTGACCGTCAAGTCAGTCACGGCGGGGAGCACTCAGCTCTTGCGTACGGCTCGTGAGGCTTCCGATTACCTGCTCAACAGCTGGCCCGGCAAGCGCAGCCCCAAGCATCGCGCGGCCCTGCAGGCCTGTCACGATGCGCTGGCCGGCGACAAGCCGGCGATGAACGCCAGGCGCGCCTTCATTGCGGCGGCGCGCGAAGTGGACGTCTTCGTTAGCGACAAGGCGCCGGCCTGATCCAAGGCGACAATCTGGAATGAGGCACGGCCCGCATGCGCGGGCCTTTTGCCGTCACTTTGCCGTTTCGGTTTCGGTTTCAGTCTCGTCTTCGGGCTTCGAACGCTCGCGCGCGGCAACCTTGGCCGCCAGCTTTTCAGCCTTCTTGGCCGCCTTCTGGCGGTCGCGTTCCTTGCGTTCCTGATCGTAGTTTGGTGGTCGCGCCATATCGGCTCCTTTTTCACTGCCTTGCGGCTCTGACCCTGCCTAGGAGCATTAGCCGTCAAACACAACAGCTGAAGCGATCGTGCCCGGCCGTTCGCGTCGATGATGGCCCGGGCTTGCAAGATGCACGGGACAATGGTGTAGGGGGCCGGGGCGCCAACGCATCGCGATCCGCGCGTTCGTTTTGATCAAGTGAAACCATGGCGACCATACAACGAACGACGGCAAGGGTTTTTTATTATGCGCGAAACGTCGTGCGCGATATCGCGCCGCAGACGCTTTTCCGCCGGCGGCTTGTGGGTCGCCTCGAAAAAGCCCGGCTTGCTGACGGTTCGGTTCGCCGGCGGCTGAATTACTACAACAAGCTGCAGGACGCATTTTCGCCCAGCCCGGCTGCGGTGCATATCGACAATCTGCCGCTGATACCGAGCATGTACTATTACGATCTCAAGGAGATTGCCCGGTATTTCGACCCCAAATTGCTCATCGATCTGGAATTCGGCGATGTTATCGACGTGCCGCAGGTGCCGTCGCTGGTCAAGAATCGGCTGATCCATGCCGACAACAGCAATGCGATCATTCTGAAATTCAACAAGTTCCGGCACTTCTACATGCCTGCCGACGCAACCTCGTTCACCGATAAGCTTCCGGCCGTGGTCTGGCGCGGCGACCTCAACAATCCGCTGCGGACAAGATTTCTGGATACCGTGCGCGGTCTGCCGTTCTGCGACGCCGGCTCACACAAGTGGTACGCGCCGGCCGAGTACAGCAGGCCATTTCTCAGCATCAGCCAGCAGCAGCGTTGTCGCTACATCGTCTCACTCGAAGGCAATGACGTGGCGACCAACCTCAAATGGATCATGAATTCGAATTCGCTCTGCCTGATGCCGCCGCCGACATACGAGACATGGTTCGCGGAGAGGCAACTCGAGGCCAACGTCCACTACGCACCGCTCGATCCGGATTTCGCCGATCTTGCCGAAAAGGTTCGCTATTTCGAGCAGCACCCGGCTGCAGCCGAACGCATCATTGCCGCGGCGAATGCCTATTGCCGCACATTCGCAAACGAGAAGGCCGAGCAGGCGATCTCCCTGCTCGTGCTCTACAAATACTTTGTGCTCAGCGGCCAGATCGAGCCTGATGCCGAGGTCTGGCGCTATATCACGGGTTAAGGGCGGGCTTCGTCCGCCGAGCCCCGCCGCAAACCTCGCGTGGTCACACGCCGCTGCGGTCAATCACCAGATCGGCGGGACCAAAACGGTCCTTTGCCGTCAGTTGCTGGTGCCAGTAGGGATAGAGCACGGGTGGCCGGCTGACCGTGTCTAGGCGGTCACGCTCTTCGCCGGTCAGCACCAGGCTTGCCGCGGCGATGTTGTCGCGGAACTGCGTTTCGGTCCTGCCGCCGATCACCAACGAACTGACCGCCGGCCGGCCGAGCAGCCAGGCCAGCGCCACCTGCGCCGCCGACACGCCGCGCTGCGTGCCGATCTCGACAAGGACATCGACGATCCGCCAGAGCCGGTCCTCGTCGCGGATCGGCGGTTCCGACCAGCCGGCGAGCTGGCGGGCGGTCGGGCTGTCGCGGCGGTATTTGCCGGACAGCAATCCGCCGGCAAGCGGGCTCCAGACCAGCACACCCAGCCCCTGGTCGACCGAAATTGGCAGCAATTCATATTCCGCCTCGCGCGCTTCCAGCGTGTAGTGGATCTGCTGGGTGACGAAACGCGGCTGGTGATGGCTGTCGCTGATGCCGAGCGCCTTCATCACCTGCCAACCGGAATAGTTGGAGCAGCCGACGTAGCGGACCTTGCCCTGGGCAACCAGCGTATCGAGCGCGGCGATGGTTTCCTCGACCGGTGTCGTACCGTCCCATTCGTGCAGGAAGTAGATGTCGATGACATCGGTCTTCAACCGCTTCAGGCTCTTCTCGCATTCGCGGATCAGGTGATAGCGCGACAGGCCTTCATCGTTGGGACCGCTGCCGATCCGCATCCGCGCCTTGGAGGCGATCAGCACGTCGCCCTTGCGCTTGCCGCCGAGCGCCTCGCCGATGATCTCTTCCGAGATGCCGTTCGAATAGACATTGGCGGTGTCGATGACATTGATGCCTGCATCGATGCAGAGATCGATCATCCGGCGCGCCTCGTCGAGGTCGGTCTTGCCGACTGCCGAAAATGCGCCGGCACCGCCGAAGGTCATGGTGCCCATGGTCAGGGTCGAAACTTTCAAGCCGGAACGGCCGAGGGTGCGGTATTCCATGTCAGTCCTCGCGATTTGTTGTTGAAAGGCAGTGCCCGGGCGGGCCTGCCACATTTGTAGGACAATTCGAGCCGCTTGTCGCCATGCCACGACGATGGATCGATCATGCCTCGCGGAATTTGCAGTGGTGGTAGTCTCGCCCCAGGCTGCAATAAAACCGTCATTGCCGGCCTATATTGAAGTCGGCTCAGGTGTTGCCACTCCGGGACGCAGGCCAGGGGTTGGGGCGCCGGACGTGGATCGACAGGGCTTGCAAGCGGAGCAGCTGATATGACCGAGCTAAAACAGAATTCTCCTGCCAGGGACTGGCTTGAGGCCGAGCTCGCCGACACGCTCGACGAGGACTATGAGCTCGAAATGTCGGAGCCGGCGCTGTCGATGGAGATCGCCAAGATCTACAAGAACTCGCATCCGCCATCAATCGATCGCATGCAGTATTTTCGCGACCTGATCACCTTGCAATCCGAGCTGATCAAACTGCAGTCCTGGGTCGCCTATCACAAGAAGAAGCTGGTGGTGATCTTCGAGGGCCGCGACTCCGCCGGCAAGGGTGGCGTCATCAAGCGCATCACGCAGCGGCTCAATCCGCGCATCTGCCGCGTCGTCGCACTCCCGGCACCGACCGAGCGCGAGAAGTCGCAATGGTATTTCCAGCGTTATGTGCCGCATCTGCCGGCCGGCGGCGAAATCGTGCTGTTCGACCGCTCCTGGTACAACCGCTCCGGTGTCGAACGGGTGATGGGTTTTGCAGAGCCCGATCAGGTCGAAGAATTCTTCCGCGACGTGCCGGAGTTCGAGCGCATGCTGGTCCGCTCGGGCGTCACCGTGGTCAAATACTGGTTTTCGATCACAGACGAGGAGCAGCAGATGCGGTTCCTGATGCGCATCCACGATCCAATGAAGCAGTGGAAGCTGTCGCCGATGGACCTGCAGTCGCGCGTGCGCTGGGAGCAGTACACCAAGGCCAAGGAAGAGACCTTCGCCCGCACCAACATTCCCGAGGCGCCCTGGTTCATCGTCGAGGGCAACGACAAGAAGCGGGCGCGGCTGAACTGCATCGACCATCTGCTCAAGCAGTTGCCGTATGAAGAGGTGCCGCACGAGGAGATCACGCTGCCCGAGCGCGTCTTCAATCCTGAATACGAACGCCAGACGCTGCCGCGCGAACTCTACGTGCCTGAGAAGTATTGACTGTCTGGGGTTGCTAAATCTCCCCCCTCTCGTGGGGGAGATGTCCGGCAGGACGAGGGGCACGCGAAGGATCGCGGCGTAGGCTACGCGTCTGAAACCTAAGCCCGCTTGACGATCACATGCGTGGCGAGCGCTGTCGCCACCTGCTCGCTGCACTGATAGCCAAGCTTGGGCATGTCCAGGCCGGCAAAGAGATTCTCGCCCGCACCAAGCAGCAGCGGCGAGATCGCCAGATGCATCTCGTCGATCAGTTTCTCCTGCAGATATTGCCAGATGGTGGCGACGCCACCGCCAACCCGCACGTCCTTGCCATCCGCCGCCGCTTTCGCCTGTTCAAGCGCCGAATGGATGCCGTCTGTGACGAAATGGAATGTCGTGCCGCCTTCCATGGGCAGGGATGCCCGCTTGTGGTGGGTCAGCACGAAAACCGGCACATGGTAGGGTGGGTTATCACCCCACCAGCCCTTCCAGCTATCGTCAGGCCATTCGCCCCGGATCGGTCCGAACATATTGCGGCCGAGGATCCAGGCGCCGACATTCTCGAAGCTGCGCGCTGCAAAGTCCTCGTCAGTGCCGGTCGCGCCACCCTCTTCGCCGAACATCGTGCGGAAGGTGCGGGTGCTCCAGGCCCATTTGTGCAGGGCTCCCCCGCCGACACCGAGCGGATTTTGCAGATCCTGATCCGGACCGGCGCCGTAGCCGTCGAGCGACAGTGTGAAAGCATTGACGCGAAGTTTGGACATGAAAGCCTCCTCCATAACCAGTCGTGCAAAGGAGTAGCAAACTGGTTGCGAAATGCAAGCGGTTTATATGGATGCAGCAAACCCCGGCGATTGGTCCAACGACCTTCGCTGGGGCTCCCGACCGGAAGCTGGAAATTGTCATTGATATCGAGAGGCCGCCGGGCATTGCCGCGACCGGCCATCGGTGGGAAGAGAAAACTATCCCTTCAGCATCGTTGCCACTTCGGGCGCGAAATAGGTCAAAATGCCGTCGCAGCCGGCGCGCTTGAAGGCCAACAGGGATTCCAGCATCGCCTTCTCGCCATCGATCCAGCCATTGGCGCCGGCGGCCTTGATCATAGAATATTCGCCTGACACCTGGTAGGCGAAGGTCGGCATCTGAAATTCATCCTTCAGCCGCCGGATGATGTCGAGATAGGGCAGGCCGGGCTTGACCATCAGCATGTCGGCGCCCTCGGCGATGTCCTGTTCGGCCTCGCGCACCGCCTCGTCGGAATTGGCGTGGTCGATATAATAGGTCTTCTTGTCGCCCTTGAGCAGGCCGGCGGTGCCGACCGCCTCACGATAGGGACCATAGAAGGCCGAGGCGAACTTGGTCGCATAGGACATGATCGCCACGTCCTGGAAACCGTTGGCGTCGAGTGCGTCGCGGATGGCGCCGATGCGGCCGTCCATCATGTCGGACGGCGCGATGATGTCGGCGCCGGCTGCCGCCTGGATGACGGCCGCGGCGGTGACCTGTTCCACCGTCTCGTCGTTGACGACGATGCCGTCGCGCAGGATGCCGTCATGGCCATGGCTGGTGAACGGATCGAGCGCGGCATCGGTTATGATGCCGATCTCAGGCACCGCGTCCTTTATCGCCCGGGTGGCGCGGTTGATCACGTTGTCGGGGTCGAGAATGTGCGAGCCGGTCTGGTCGCGCAGGGAGATATCGACATTGGGGAAGGTGGCGAGTGCGGGAATGCCGAGCTTTGCCGCGCGTTCGGCCTCCTTGACGGCGAGATCGATCGACAGGCGGAAGACGCCCGGCATGGCGGCGATCGGCTCGCGCACTTGTCTGCCGTCGACGACGAAGATCGGCCAGATCAGGTCGTCGACCGTGAGCCGGTTCTCCTGCACGAGGCGGCGCGACCAGTCGGCCTTGCGCATACGGCGCAAGCGGCGGCTGCCGGTGATGTCGTCGACGCTACGCGCGCCGGCTGGCTTTGCCGGTGTGAATTTGTTCATCGGCGTCGGGGTGAATTTGTTCATCGCCAAAACTCTCGTTCGGGGGCTTTTACCACGAGCCCTTGCCGCTGACCAATGCGACACGTTTGTGCCAGCGATCAGGTCGAGGTCTATTCCGGTTGCCCATTGCCCGACAGGATCTGCGCCGCGCCCTTCATTGCAACGCGGAAAGCTTCGTCGAAGGAAACGCCGCGCACCTGCCAAGTGTAGGTCTTGCCGGCCATGGCCAGCCGCCAGTCGGCAATCCAGCCGAACTCCTTGTCGCTCCACACGATGCTGCCGGAAAGTGCTTGATCGGCGCCGGCCTTTTTCGCAACCATGTCCAGCATTGCCATGTCCGCGTCGCGCAGTGTCCTGTCGTCCAGTCCAGCCTGCGACAGCAGCGCTGCCGTGGGAAAAGTCACCCGCATGGCGAGCGGCGCAGCGGCATTGCTGAACGATTCGCGCATCAGCACGCCTCGCTCGTCATCGGCATCGAGCGCGAAATGCCTGATGTCGCGCTCGGCCGCCAAAAACACCGCCAGCCGTGGCCGCTCGGTCAGCCACGGCCTGCTGCCGAGCGAGGCCAGCACCGGATCGATCACCTCCGGCCTGTACTGGCAATAGAGATTGTGAGGCCGGTCATACGTGCCCTGATCGTCATGGTTGGGGATGCCTTCCATGCGGTCGCGGTAGCGGAAGCTGGCGACGAAGCTGCCGGCCTTGTCGCGCACTGCCGTCATCTCCGGTTTCGCCGGCAGGCGCTGATCGCCGGAAACCCGGACCAGCACCGCGTCGAGGCAGAACTTGAAGCCGACCTCGCGATGCTTTTCATACTTACCGTTGACGATGGTCTGCGACTGATAGAGATCCTTGAGATCGGCCGCCCTGGCCAGGCCATTGATGGCCCAGAAGGTCAGCAGGCCACCCAGAACAAGTGCGAGGCGCAAAAACTGCGGCATGGCTCACCGTTCGCTTCTAGACCCGTCGTCGATATATGGCGGCCATGCAAGGTCAGGGCCGGTTCTGAAGAACGATACGTTGTTGGTGAAAATGCTGGCTGGGGCAAGCCTGATCATGCGCCCGTCTGGATGTTCGATCTGGGCCACGTTGTCGATGAACCACTCGTTCCAGCTTGCTTCGGGGCCGAGATATTTGTGAAGGAGCCGTTTGAAGCGGTCTGGCGACATCGGTTCGATGGTTGCGGTGCCGCGCAGTCCGAGGTGCAGTAAGATGCCGCCATTGTTGTCGAAGTGAACAATTTCCACCGCGCAGCGCGGGTCTCTTTCAAGATGCCTTACCGCACTTCCATCCGATGACCCGAGAAGCCAGATCGCACCGTCCTCCCAGATGAACCACACTGGCGCGTTGCGCGGCGCGCCGTCCGCGCTGACGGTCGCCAAATTCGCCATCAGCGGGCGACTGAGAACATCGTCCGGGTCGAACTCTCGCGGCATCGCCAAATAATCTCCCAATAGGCTCACAGACGGATGGTTGCACCCATTTGGCCGCGACGCAAAGGATGGCGCCTTGCCTCTCTTGAAATGCAAACTGACCCGACATCGACCGGGCTTGGCATTGACGCACCCATGCACCACGCTTTAGCACTTCAATCCCGGCGGCGCGGGGGAGGGATTCTTTCACGATGGATTTTGGCGGAGGCGACGAGATCCGCTTCGAACATCTGGGCCGGGCCGGCGTCGTCACGTTGACGCGACCGCAGGCGCTCAATGCCGTCACGCACCGCATGATCCGGGCGCTCGACGCTGCTCTTTGCGCCTGGGAGACCGACCAGGGCGTCGATGTCGTTATCGTCAAGGCCGAGGGCAGGGCGTTTTCGGCGGGCGGCGACATCCTGCATATCTACGAGGCTGGCCGGGCCGGAAAGCCGCCGGTCGAGTTCTTCGCCGACGAATACCGGCTCAACGCCCGCATCAACAGCTTCAAGAAACCTTACGTCGCGCTGATCGACGGCATCGTCATGGGCGGCGGCGTCGGCATCTCCTTCCACGGCTCGCACCGGGTGATGACCGAAAATGCCCAGTTCGCCATGCCGGAAGTCGGCATCGGATTTTTCCCGGATGTCGGCGCCAGCCATCTGCTGCCCGATCTCGGCGGCTCCTTCGGCATGTATCTGGCGCTGACCGGCAATCGCATCCGCTATGGTGACGCGCTGTGGTCAGGGCTCGCCACCCACACCATCAAGGCCGCCGACCAGGGCGGCTTCCTTGACCGGCTGACGCTGACCGGCGATCCGGAATCGGTGTTGCGCGGTTTCTTCGTCCAGGCAAAACGTGAAACCGACAGGCCGACGCTGGAGGCGATCGTACGTCATTTTTCGCAACCATCCCTCAAGGCTGTCATCGACAGCCTGGAACGGGCGGCAGACGACGACGAATTCGCGGCCAAGACGCTGGCGACGATCCGGACGCGTTCTCCGACCAGCCTGCGCGTCGCCTGGCGCCAGATCAGCGCCGGGCTGACCATGTCCATGGACGCCTGCATGAAGATGGAGTTCCGCATCCTCAACCGGATGCTGGCCGGCCACGATTTCTACGAAGGGATCCGCGCCGCCATCATCGACAAGGGCTCGAAGCCGCAATGGCGGCCGGCGAACCTTGGTGCGGTCAGCGAGGCGGATGTCGACGCCTATTTCACCTCGCTCGGCGACCGGGAGCTCGACCTGTGAGCGAGGTGACCTCCAGACGCGTCGTGCTGCAGCCCTCGGGTGTGGAGCTGATCTTCGCTTGGTTCCAGCGCGTCGTCGCCGGCTACTGCCTGCTGTTCGGCATTCTCTACTGGATCAAGCTGATCGGCTTCTATCCGGGCTCGTTGTGGCGCTTCGACCTGATGCCGGTGCACTGGCAGGTGGCGGCGGTGGTGCTCGCCGTGTTTTTCCCCTTCGCCGCCGCCGGCCTGTGGATGCTGGCGTCCTGGGGGCCGGTGATCTGGTTCATCTGCGCGGTGACCGAGACTGTCATGTATGCCGGATTTCCCGAGCTTTTCGGCCACCGCATGCTCATCGTCGTCTCGCATGCGGTCGTGGCGCTGCTTTATATCGCTTTTCGCGTGATCATCTGGCTGCAGAAACGACCGGTGCGGCACTAACCCCTTGAGCCCATTGGCGCCCTGGCGGCTGCCTCAATTCAGCCCCGCAATTGTTGGCTAAATCTTTAGGTTAATTATCCTTGCTCGGGAGACCGTTCGTTAAGCCTCTTTCGAAACCTCTTACCGGTAAGCTCTTGTTAGCCCTAGCGTTTAAGTCGAATTTTATGAGTATTCGATAGTGTCGCGATCAAGGTGAAAAACAAAAAATCACCAGGGCGACAAACGAGAGGCAAAGACAATGATCAATTCGCGTCCGGCGGCGAAGACCGCCAACGTATCCGACGACCGCCGCGAGGCTATCCGCTCGCTGTACATGGAATCGCTGCAGCTTGTAGAGCGGCTGCACCGCCGCCTGCTTGACGTGATCAAGGACGAGTTCGACCGCAACGGCCGCTCCGACATCAATGCCATCCAGGCGCTGCTGCTGTTCAACATCGGCAATTCGGAACTGACCGCCGGGGAACTGCGTTCGCGCGGCTACTATCTCGGCTCCAACGTCTCCTACAATCTGAAGAAGCTGGTCGATCTCGGCTTCATCAACCACCAGCGCTCGCGCATCGACCGCCGCTCGGTCCGCGTCTCGCTGACGCCGAAGGGCAACGAGGTGGCGGACGTCGTCGCCGGTCTTTATGAGCGCCATGTCGGCTCGATCGAGCAGGTCGGCGGCATCAACACCGACGAGTTCAAGCAGATGAACCGTGCGCTGCAGCGGCTCGACCGCTTCTGGAACGACACCATCGCCTACCGGATGTAAGCCGGGCATCGGATCTGGCCCGCGCCACAGAAGCGCGGCCGAAATGTCGACCTCTGGTCAAGGCCGGTGCCGAAAGGCATCGGCCCTTTTCTTTTCCTGATTCAGAAGCCCAGCCGCCAGGTCGACACTATTCCGCCAGGTTTGCTTTCGCCGCAGCAGTGCCTAATGTCACGGCCCGGAGGGGTGCATGATGGGTATGGGAAAACGCTCGAAGATCTGCTCGGTTGCCGCAGTGCTTTTGTTGGTCCCGCAAACGGCTTTTGCCGAGGAGTGGTGGAAGGATTCTTTCGCCTCGGAAGGCAGCGCCCCATGCGACAACAATGACTCGATCGTGACGTTTACCGACAAGGCAGTCGAGATGTGGGAGGTCGGCTGCACGTTGGACAAAATTCAGAAGATCAACCGCCTGGATGTCGTCATCCTGGACATGTCGTGTACGGATGGTGAAAGCACAGACAAGAGGCGGGAACTGTTGCTCAAACTGGAGGATAACAAGGTTCTGCGCTATCCCCAGCATGAGGTGTTGCAAAGATGTTCGGAATTGAGGGCGCAGCCAAGTCCGGCCCCAAATGTTGAAAATCCGCACTGAAATCGTGAGATAGTCAGCCCAGATAGGATCACGGCTTCAGCGGGCAGAATTCCTCGTGGAAATAGGCAAGCGCCTGTTCGGCCTGGCCGGCCTCGCCGAAAAACGGGCCGATTGCTTCGGGCTCCCGCGTCAGGTCGCAGCTGCCCTCGGTGTCAGTCGTGCATGTCTTCACCAGCCCCTTCAGCGCGATGGTTGCCGGCGGATTGTCGAACGACAGGCCGGTCACACCGCCAAGCCGCAGTTCGTAGCTCAGGCGGTAGTAGATTGCGCCGTCCTCCTCGAACTGCTGTTCGGCTCTAAAGGTGCAACCATCCAGCCGAGTGACGATGAACCTCAGCGTTTCGGTTCTGTCGCCGACCTCGTTCGGGCCAGTGCTGGTGAAGACCGCCGGCGATCGGGACACCTGCTTCAGCGGTTCGTCGGTCTGCTGCCCGTATTTGGGGATCGCGCCCTGTTCCAGGCCATGCACGAAATAGGCAACCGTTTCCTCCGGCGTCGGGGTGCTGCCGTTCGGACCTGCGGCCAAGGCGAAGGCCGCGACGACTGAAAGGACACCAGGCATGGTCTCGTTCCTCGCGTTGGACTAGCTTGTCAGTGTAGCATCAAGGGCTCGTGGTAACCGGTCGATATCGCGGCCGGCGACCGCGGATCGGTGCCGAAAAAGCACGGGCTTTTCATTTCGCTGCGTCGTGCGACGCAAATCGCGGGCCGAGGCCACGTTGCCGCCATATTCAAATGGAACCGAGGATGCCGGTGATGCTGTGGTGAAGGCCGTGCGTTCACCCGGAACCCGTATCGTGTCTCGAGCGTTTGTGGCCGAACCGATACGGACATGGTTGGCTAATTGTTAAGATTGCCAACTTTAGAGTGCGGGCAACATCGCCCTGAAAACCGAATGCAGCAGATCGAACGCTACAAGAATGTCTGGAACGTCCATGAGAACCAGCCGCCGCTTTTTCCTTTCCGGAGCCTCCGCGCTCGCAGCCGCGATGGTCGCCGGCGGCGCCAATGCGCAGGATGTCATCGGTGATATCCTGAAATCCTCGGCGCGCGGCAATTGGGACGACCAGTTCGACGCCCGCGCCAGCGAGGGCGGCAAGGTGGCCTCGACGCTGCCGATCTTCAGCCCGCAGACCGTCGCCTTTACCGAGCAGGCGGTGGCGCAATACCAGAACATCGTCAGCCAGGGCGGCTGGGTAGAGGTGCCCGCGACCAAGAAGCTGCAGCTCGGCGTCGATGATCCCGATGTCGTGCCGTTGCGCAAGCGGCTGATGGTCTCTGGCGACCTGTCGCAAAGCGCCGGCATTTCGACGGCCTTCGATTCCTATGTGGACTCGGCGGTCAAGCGCTTCCAATTGCGTCACGGCCTGCCCGCAGACGGCTCCATGGGCAAATACACCTACTTGGCGATAAACGTTTCGGCGCAGATCCGGCTTGGCCAGCTGCAGACCAACCTGCAGCGGCTGAAGGAGAAGGCTGGCACGCTTGGCAGCCGCTACGTGCTGGTCGACATTCCGGCGGCGCAGATCGAAGCCGTCGAGAATGACCGCGTCGTGCTTCGCCACACCGCGATCGTCGGCAAGATCGATCGCCAGACGCCGATCGTCAATTCCAAGATCAACGAGATCATCGTCAATCCGTACTGGAACGCGCCGGTCTCGATCGTCCGCAAGGACATCATTCCGCTGATGCGGAAGGATCCCAACTATCTGAAGGACAGCCATATCCGGCTGTTCGCTCCGGACGGCAGCGAGGTCGACCCGCTCAATGTCGACTGGTCGACCGACGACGCCGCCAAGTATCGCTTCCGCCAGGATCCCGGCGCGGGCAACGCCATGGCGTCGGTGAAGATCAATTTCCCGAGCCCGGACGGCGTGTACATGCACGACACGCCGCAGCAGAGCCTGTTCGGCAAGATGATGCGTTTCGATTCCTCGGGCTGCGTGCGCGTGCAGAATGTGCGCGATCTCGTCACCTGGATCCTGCGCGACACGCCCGGCTGGGACCGCCAGCATTTCGAGGCGGCGATCAAGACCGGCGAAAACACGCCGGTCCAGGTTACCAATCCGGTGCCGGTGCATTTCCTCTATCTCTCGGCCTGGTCGACAGGCCCGGGCGTCGTGCAGTTCCGCGACGACGTCTACGCGCTAGACGGTGCCAACGAGCTGCAGATCACCTCTTCGCTTTAACTAACTGTTTTTTTTACCAGAAGGGGCCGCCGGAAAGGGCGGCCTTTTCGTTGCTCGGATTGCCTGCGCTTTTCGCGGGAGGGCGGCTGGACGGATCGACCGGCTTTGCGCATGGTCGGCGGACAAGTCTGGAACCGGACCATGGATGTCGCCGTCTTCATTCTGGTTGTGCTCGTATTCGTCGCCGTTTCCGGCGCACTGGTGCGTCTGGTGCGGGTGCCGTTGCCGGTGCTGCAGATCGCCATAGGTGCCGCACTCGCCTGGCCGGTGCGCGGCATCCACGTCGAGATCGATCCGGAACTGTTCCTGCTGGTGTTCATTCCGCCGCTGCTGTTCGGCGATGCCTATGGTGCGCCGAAGCGTGAATTGATTGCGCTGCGCGGACCGATCCTGGATCTCGCCATCGGGCTGGTGTTCTTCACCATCGTCGGCTTCGGCTATGCCTTGCACTGGCTGGTGCCGAGCATCCCGCTGGTCGTCGCTTTCGCGCTCGCCGCGGTGCTGTCGCCGACCGACGCAGTGGCGGTGTCCTCGATCGTCGACAGGAACCAGGTTCCGGCGCGGCTGATGCACATTCTGGAAGGCGAGTCGTTGCTCAACGACGCTTCCGGCCTGGTCATGTTCCGCTTCGCCGTGGCGGCGGCGCAGACCGGCAGCTTTTCCTTGGCCGCCGCATCGCTGAATTTTCTCTATGCCGTCGCCGCCGGCATCCTGATCGGCGTGGCGGCGTTGTTCGTCGCCGCCGAAGTGCTCAAATTGCTCAACCGCATCGGCGGCGTGCCGGCCGAGGCGCAGGTGCTGGTGATGATCCTGCTGCCGTTCATCGCCTACCTCGGCGCCGAGCACATCGGAGCGTCCGGCATCCTCGCGGCGGTCACCGCCGGCCTGCTCACCGGCGGTTCCGGAGTGTTTCGTTTCCTCGGCGTCTCGGCCCGCATGCAGACGATGTCGCTATGCAAGACGCTTTCCTTCGTTTTCAACGGCGCTCTCTTCATCGTGCTCGGGCTGCAGCTTCCCGACATCATCCGCCATGTGCCGCCGGAACTCATGAGCATGCACCCGATCATCCAGCCGGTCGCGACCGTCATCACACTGACGCTGTGCCTGATCGCCCTGCGCTTCCTGTGGATCTGGATCGGCGAAATCGCGGCTGGCATCGCGGCGCGTCTGGGCAAGCGCAAGGCTGAGCCGTTCGGCCTGCGCGTGCGGCTCGCCGGGTCGGTGGCCGGCGTGCGCGGCGCGATCACGCTGGCCGGCATCCTGTCGCTGCCGCTCGCCATGCCGGACGGGTCGCCGTTTCCGGCGCGCGACCTCGTCATCTTCCTCGCCGCTGGTGTCATCATCTGCTCGCTGGTCTTCGCCAGTCTCGCCTTGCCGACGATCGCCAGCGGGCTGGTCGAACCGGGTGAGGATGCCGGTGCCGCGGAGGAGCGCCTGGCACGTGTCGGTGCGGCCAAGGCGGCAATCGCCCGCATCGAGTTACTCGCCGCAACCGATACCGAAGAAGGAGGCGAGGTGCCCGGCGCCCGGCTTGCCGCGGCCGATGGGATTGTCGCAGCCTATCGTCGCCGTATCGCCGCTTCCGACGAAGCCGACGAGGCGCGGGCCGAAGCGCGGGAGGCCGGCCGGCTGGAACTCTAGCTCAGGCTCGCCGGCATCGAGGCCGAGCGCGGCGCCGTGCGCGCCATGCTGCGCAGCGGCGAGATCAACGACCATGCGGCGCGGGCGCTGTTCACCGAGATCACGCTTACCGAGGCCTTGCTGAAGGGACGGCAGGCGTGAAAATAGCACGCTCGTTGCCTCGCTGGCGCAAACCGGCCAGCAAATTTCGCGCCGCAAACGTGGCGGGGCGAAAACAACTGTGTTAATGGCGCGGCGAATGCATGTCGCCCAAAAGTGTGCAGCGGTTTTGGGACAACGACATGCATAAATCAAAATTGCCCCCGAACCCAAGGATTTCAGGCCATGGCATCAGCAGCGGCAGTGTCGAACAAATTTGAATCCTTCTTCGAAACCACGCTGGAAGATGCCGACCCGGAGATTTTCGGCGCCATCCGCAACGAACTCGGTCGCCAGCGCCACGAGATCGAACTGATCGCCTCTGAAAACATCGTCTCGCGCGCCGTGCTCGAGGCGCAGGGCTCGATCATGACCAACAAGTACGCCGAAGGTTATCCGGGCAAGCGCTACTATGGCGGCTGCCAGTTCGTCGACGTCGCCGAGGAACTTGCCATCGAGCGGGCCAAAAAGCTGTTCGGCTGCAACTTCGCCAACGTCCAGCCGAATTCCGGCAGCCAGATGAACCAGGCGGTGTTCCTGGCGCTCTTGCAACCCGGCGACACCTTCATGGGCCTCGACCTCAATTCGGGTGGCCACCTGACCCACGGTTCGCCGGTCAACATGAGCGGCAAATGGTTCAAGGTCGTGTCCTATGGCGTGCGCCAGGACGACCATTTGCTCGACATGGACGCCATCGAGAAGACCGCCCATGAGACCAAGCCGAAGCTGATCCTGGCCGGTGGCACCGCCTATTCGCGTGTCTGGGACTGGAAGCGTTTTCGCGAGATCGCCGACGCGGTTGGCGCCTATCTGATGGTCGACATGGCGCACATCGCCGGTCTCGTCGCCGGAGGCGTGCATCCGTCGCCGCTGCCGCATGCCCATGTGGTGACCACCACCACGCACAAGTCGCTGCGCGGCCCGCGCGGCGGCATGATCCTGTGCAACGACGAGGACATCGCCAAGAAGATGAATTCTGCCGTGTTCCCCGGCCTGCAGGGTGGCCCGCTGATGCATGTCATCGCCGCCAAGGCGGTGGCCTTCGGCGAAGCCCTGAAGCCGAGCTTCAAGGTCTATGCCGAGAGCGTCGCCGCCAACGCCAAGGCGCTCGCCTCCAGCCTCAAGGAAACCGGCCTAGATATCGTCTCCGGCGGCACCGACAACCATCTGATGCTGGTCGACCTGCGTCCCAAGAACGCCACCGGCAAGCGCGCGGAGGCAGCGCTCGGCCGCGCCAACATCACCTGCAACAAGAACGGCATTCCGTTCGACCCGGAAAAGCCTTTCGTCACCTCGGGCGTGCGCCTCGGCACCCCGGCGGGCACAACGCGCGGCTTCGGCCAGGCCGAGTTCCGCGAAATCGGCAAGCTGATCGCCGAAGTGCTGGATGGTCTCAAGGTCGCCAATTCCGACGAGGGCAATGCCGCTGTCGAAGCGGCGGTCAAGGCCAAGGTTGTGGCGCTGACCGACCGCTTTCCGCTCTATCCCTATCTCGGCTGACGAGATAGGAGGTCTCACCACCTTGCCGCGACGGACAAGCGTCGTCGCGGCAAGGCTGCGACAGGAGCCTTGATGATGCGAATTGTCCGTCTCGCCGACCTTGCCATCGCCGGCGCCCTGGCAGCCTTGATTGCCTTGCCGCTCTCCGGCATCGCCTCGGCGCAAACCGCGCCTGCGCAACCGGCACCCGCCCAGACCGCACCCGCGGCACCCGCCCCGGCGGCGCCCAAGCTTGAAACCTTCGGCAGATGGTCGACCCTGGTCGACGAGGTCGATACCGGCGAGGATATCCGCAAGACCTGTGCAACCTCGACCGCCTTTATCGGCGCCCGCGGCGAAAGCGGCACTCTGACGCTAATCATCACGAACGGCGATGCGCTGCCGCCGACTGCCTACCCGTCCGTGACCATTGCGGTCGACAACACGGCGCTGCCAACGGGCAAGTCGGTCGCGGTAACCTTTGGCGATGACAAGGGCCACGTCGCCGCCAAGCTCCATTCCGACGCCACCGTGGGCGGCCGGCTCAGCTGGACCGTGGACAATCAGGCCAAGACCAGCCTGGCGCTCTTGCGCGTCATGCGCCGCGCATCGGTGCTCGATGTGTCCTTTGGCGACGCGCCGGTTGGAAGCATAGCCATGGACGGCTTCACCAAGGCCTATCGCAGCCTCGGCGCATCATGCGGGTTTGCGACCACCGACGTCGCCCCCTGACGGCATCGCTGTCCGGCTGCCTGGCGGCGCTGGCAATCTTGCTTGCAGCTCGCTATCTCTCAGGGCGAGCGGCTCTGAGGGGCGAGGGGCTGCTTTGCCATCGTTGCAAAAACCTCTAAGCCTTTTCGCTTCACCAGATTCGCCAACCAAAGGCTTCTCCATGCGCTGTCCCTATTGCCAGTCAGAAGATACGCAGGTGAAGGATTCGCGCCCCGCCGAGGATGGCGCCGCGATCCGCAGGCGGCGCGTTTGCCCCGATTGCGGCGGCCGCTTCACCACCTTCGAGCGCGTGCAGTTGCGCGACCTCGTCGTGGTCAAGAAATCCGGTCGCAAAGTGCCGTTCGACCGCGACAAGCTGCTGCGCTCGGTGGAGATCGCCGTTCGCAAGCGCAATGTCGATCCCGAGCGGATCGACCGCGCGGTAACCGGCATCGTACGCCAGCTCGAAAGCTCCGGCGAGACCGAAGTGGCCTCCGGCGAGGTCGGCCGGCTGGTCATGGACGCGCTGAAGTCGCTCGACGATGTCGCCTATGTCCGCTTCGCCTCGGTCTACCGCAATTTTCGCGAGGCCAAGGATTTCCACGAATTGCTCGGCGAGCTCAAGGGGGACGAAATCAAGGGCGAAGAGGACGCCAGCTGAGCATGACTGCAAGCGACAGACAGGCCGGCCTTGATCGCCGTTTCATGGCAGCGGCGCTCCGCCTTTCGCGCAAGCATGCCGGGCGCACCGCGACCAACCCATCCGTGGGCACGCTGATCGTGCGCGACGACGGCGACGGCCCGATGATCGTCGGCACCGGCGTCACCGCTGTCGGCGGCCGCCCGCATGCCGAGACCGAGGCGCTGGCCGAGGCCGGCGCGCTGGCGCGCGGCGCCACCGCCTATGTCACGCTGGAACCTTGCGCCCATCATGGCCGCACGCCGCCCTGTGCCAACGCGCTGGTCAACGCGGGTGTCGCGCGCGTCGTCGGCGCCGCCAGCGATCCCGATCCGCGCGTGTCCGGCCAGGGCTACGCGATCCTGCGCGCCGCCGGGATCGAAGTGGTCGAGAAGGTGTTGGCGGCGGAAGCAGCCGAACAGATGGCCGGCTATTTGATCAGGTCGTTGAAAAAACGCCCCGAAGTGATTCTCAAGCTTGCGCTTTCCAGCGATGGCAAGATCGGTAGGGAAGGCCAAGGGCAAGTGTCGATCACCGGCGATGTCGCCCGTCGCGAAGTGTATCTGATGCGGGCCGAGGCCGACGGCATATTGGTCGGCATCGGCACCGCCCTTGAGGATGACCCGGCATTGACGGTGCGCTTGCCGGGGCTGGAGAACCGGTCGCCGGCGCGCATTGTACTCGACCGGCAGATCAGGTTGCCGGAGACCTCGAAGCTGGTTTCGGGCGTGGACCGGGTGCCGCTTTACGTCGCCGCCTGCCTGGAGGCCGATCCGCTGCGGCGGACCATGCTGGAGCGCGCCGGGGTGCGCTTCATCGGCACCGAAACGCATGAGGGCGGCGTTGCGCTGCCGGAACTGCTCGAGGATCTGGCCGCGCTCGGCATGGCCAGTGTTCTGGTCGAGGGCGGCGCCAAGGTTGCGAGCGCCTTCCTGGCCGAGGAACTGGTCGATCGCATCGTGCTGTTCCAGGGACCGGAAGCGATCGGCGCCGACGGCATTGCATCGCCCATCGATGCCGACCATATCCCGGCAGGATTTCGCAAGCTTCGCGACATGCGTTTCGGCGAAGACAGCTACGCCGAGTGGATCAGAGATATTTAGACCATGATCCCGAAAAGTGGGACCCGGTTTTCGGACAGGATCATGGTCAAACGGAAGGATCACCGATGTTTACTGGAATTGTCACCGATGTCGGCACCGTCGCGACCGTCAAGCCGCTAAGGGAGGGGGTGGGGCTGCGCATCGACACCGCGTATGATCCCGAAACCATCGCCATCGGCGCCTCGATCTCCTGCGGCGGTGTCTGCCTGACGGTCACGGCCTTGCCCGACAGCGGCACGAACGCGCGCTGGTTCGAGGTCGAGGCCTGGGAAGAGGCGCTCAGGCTGACGACGGCGACGAATTGGAAGTCGGGCACGCGGATCAATCTGGAGCGGGCGCTGAAGATTGGCGACGAACTTGGTGGTCACATCGTTTCGGGCCATGTCGACGGCATGGCCGAGATCATCGAGCGCAGGGATGAGGGGGACGCGGTGCGTTTTACCCTCGAAGCACCGCGCGATCTGGCGAAGTTCATTGCACCGAAAGGCTCGGTCGCGCTCGACGGCACCTCGCTCACCGTCAACAAGGTGGAAGGCACGCGCTTCGACGTGCTTTTGATCCACCACTCGCTGACCGTGACCACCTGGGGCGAGCGCAGGGTTGGCGACCGCGTCAATCTCGAGATCGACACCATGGCCCGCTACGCGGCGCGCCTGGTGGAGGCCGCAAAAGAGGGGCTTTGACGGTCACAGTCGGACGGACTTCCGCGGCAAACTGGGCACGTGCAACATCTTCTGCTTGCGATCAAACGGGCTTCGGCCTAAGTCACCGGCTCCGCCGGAGACGTGACGCAAAATGCCCAGGAACAAGAAACTCAAGCTGCTGATCATCGAAGCCCGCTTCTATGATGATCTGGCGGACGCGCTGCTCGAAGGCGCCAAGGCTACGCTCGACGAAGCCGGCGCCAAGTACGATGTCGTCACCGTGCCGGGCGCGCTGGAAATTCCGGCCGTGATCTCCTTCGCGCTCGATGCCGCCGAGGGTGAGGGCACCGACTATGACGGCTTTGTCGCGCTTGGCACCGTCATCCGCGGCGAGACGCATCATTTCGATATCGTCGCCAATGAATCCGCACGCGCCCTGATGGATATGTCGGTGCAGGAATCGATCTGCATCGGCAACGGCATACTGACCACCGAAAACGACGAACAGGCCTGGACGCGCGCCCGGCGCACGGAAGGCGACAAGGGTGGCTTTGCCGCCCGTGCTGCGCTGACCATGATCGCCGTCAAGAAACGGCTCGGAGCCTGACCGGCGTGACGCAATCCGGAGACAACGACCGACCACCGGTACGCCAGGCCAACAAGCGCGGCGCCGCCCGGCTGGCCGCCGTGCAGGCGCTCTATCAGATGGATGTCGCCGGCAGCGGCGTCTTCGAGATCACCGCCGAATACGAGGCCTTTCGTCTCGGTAAGGAAGTCGACGGCGCGCTCTACCGCGAGGCCGACGCACAATGGTTTCGCGCCATCCTGGCCGGCGTCGTCGAGAACCAGAAGACCGTCGATCCGATCATCCGCCAGGCGCTGACCGAGGACTGGCCGCTGTCGAGGCTCGATTCGACGTTGCGCGCCATTCTGCGTGCCGGCGTCTATGAGCTGATGAAGCGTGAGGATGTCCCTGTCGCGGTCATCGTCTCCGAATATGTCGATATCGCCAAGGCTTTCTACGAGGAAGACGAGCCCAAGCTGGTCAACGCCGTGCTTGACCGTGTGTCTCGCCGGGTGCGTGGCGAGGGGCGCGGCAAGGACGCATCATGACGGCAATCGCCATCGAGGCAGGCAGGGACGCGCGTCGCACCGCTTTGATCCTCGCCGCCTCGCAGGCGATCATCGGTTCTGCTGCCCCCATCGCCATCTCCATGGGAGGGCTGGCCGGGCAATATCTGCTTGGTCCCGACAAGTCGCTGGCAACGGCGCCGATCACCGGATTCAATATCGGCGTGGCGCTCGGCGCGCTGCCGGCAGCGGCCATCATCCGCGCGATGGGCCAGCGCGGCGGCTTCATGACCGGCACGATCGTCACTGCGCTTGGCGGGCTGGTCGCCACAGCAGCGCTTTTCCACGGCAGCTTCTGGCTGTTCGCCTTCGGCCTGTTGGTGATCGGCGTCGGTGGCGCCTTCGTCCAGCAGTTCCGATTTGCCGCCGCCGACAATGCGCCGCCGCAGTTCAAGGCGCGCGCCATCTCCTTCGTGCTGGCCGGCGGCATCGTCACCGCCGTCCTCGGGCCGCAGATCGTCATCTTCACCCGTGAATCTTTTGCGCCGGTGATGTTTGCCGGTTCGTTCGCCGCCATCCTGCCGCTGGCGGCCGTTGGCGCCATCATCCTGTCGTTCCTGCGCTTGCCGGCGAAGGTGTCAGGCAAGGTGGAGATCGCCGACAGCGACGCCAGACCATTGGTCGAAATCGTCACCCACCCGCGCTTCGTCGCGGCGCTGTTCTGCGCCGTCGGCAGCTATGCGCTGATGAGCTTCGTGATGACTGGCGCGCCGCTGGCGATGGTTGGTTGCGGCCTGTCGGAGGACGATGCGACGCTTGGCATTTCATGGCACGTCATGGCGATGTTTGCGCCGAGCTTCTTCACCGGCTCGCTGATCCATCGCTTCGGCGCCGAACGGATCGTCGCCACCGGGCTGGTCCTGCTCATCGGCTGCGCCACTGTCGCTCTGTCGGGCCTGGCGCTTTGGCAATTCTGGACGTCGCTGATCCTGCTCGGCCTTGGCTGGAATTTCAGCTTCATCGGCGCCACCGCGATGGTGGCGGCCAGCTACCGGCCGTCGGAAAAGGGCAAGGTCCAGGGCTTCCACGACTTCGTGCTGTTCGGCTCTGTCGCTTGCGCGTCGCTGATGTCGGGCATGGTTTACAACGCCTGGGGCTGGACCATGCTTAACTGGATGGTCTTCCCTGTCACCGTTCTGTGCTTCGTCGCCCTCGGCGCGCTCAAGCTGACGGGACGGCGCAAAGCCGACGCCTGACCCGGTCGCCGCCTGCCTGACACGCCCTGTCAGCATGGTGTCGGTCGAATACACAGCGCCCGAACAAAATTATTGCGTCTGTGCCAGATGTTATGAAACCGTGTGCCCCGACTGGCCGTTGAAGCCATGCTCATATGCGGCCGCCGCATTCCGGTTCACAGCAAGGGATTTCACAATGTTTTCAGTCAAGGTTCTGGCCAGCGCGGCATTGGCGCTCGGCATCACGGCGGTTTCCGCCAGTGCCCAGGTCGTTGTCTCCTCGAAGATCGACACCGAGGGCGGTGTGCTCGGCAACATCATCCAGCTCGTTCTCAACGCCAACAACATCAAGACCACTGACCGTATCCAGCTCGGCGGCACGCCGGTGGTCCGCAAGGCGATCACCGCCGGCGAGATCGACATCTATCCCGAATACACCGGCAACGCCGCCTTCTTCTTCGAGAAGGCCGACGACCCGGTCTGGAAGGATGCCGCCAAGGCCTACGAGACGGCCAAGAAGCTCGACTACGACGCCAACAAGATCGTCTGGCTGTCGCCGTCGCCTGCCAACAACACCTGGGCGATCGCGCTGCGCAAGGAGGTCGCCGAGACCAACAAGCTCGCCACGCTCACCGACTTCGGCAAGTATGTCACGGGCGGCGGCCACGTGGTGCTGGCGGCATCCGCCGAGTTCGTCAATTCGGCGGCCGCACTGCCGGCCTTCCAGACCACGTATGGTTTCACGCTGAAGCCGGACCAGCTGATCACACTCTCCGGTGGCGACACGGCGGCAACCATCGCAGCCGCCGCCAATCAGACCAGCGGGGCGAATGCCGCCATGGTCTACGGCACCGATGGCGGCATCGCACCGTCCGGCCTGGTCGTGCTCGAGGACGACAAGGGCGTGCAGCCGGTCTACCAGCCGGCGCCGATCATCCGCGAAAAGGTGCTGAAGGAACATCCCGAGATCGAAACGCTGCTGAAGCCGGTCTTCGCTAAACTCGACCTCGTCACGCTGCAAGAGCTGAACGGTCGCGTGCAGGTCGGCGGTGAGCCGGTCAAGGGCGTGGCCGAGGACTTTTTGAAAAAGAACGGCTTCCTGAAGTAGGACGATTCCGGCGCGCCGTATCCGTGGCGCGCCGGATCGACTGACGGGGGAGGGCGTGCAGATCCGGTTCGACAAGCTCGGCGTGGTCATCGCCGCGATCGCAGCTTACGCGGCTTTCGCCGCGCCCTTTGCCACGTTCCGCGCCAACCGCATCGTTCCCGGTCAGGCACGCTCGATTCTCGAGGCGCTGCCGGCAACAACCGGGACGCTGCTGCTCGCCGTCATTGTCGCCGCCGCACTTGTCGCGCTGTTCAAGACACCGCTTGTCCTGCGCCTTGC
The DNA here is from genome assembly GCF_056431085.1 of Mesorhizobium waitakense. Classification (NCBI taxonomy): domain Bacteria; kingdom Pseudomonadati; phylum Pseudomonadota; class Alphaproteobacteria; order Hyphomicrobiales; family Phyllobacteriaceae; genus Mesorhizobium; species Mesorhizobium waitakense. The sequence goes on from NZ_JBWKME010000171.1 coordinate 68,493, forward strand.
CGCAAGCGTGGTGGTGCTTGCCGCGCTGGCGCTGCTGATCGGCGTCGCAGGCACATTTCTCACGCCCGCCGGCAACACCTTTGCGAGAGTGTCGCCTGCCTCCGGTTTCTGGATACTGATCTTCGCCTTCACGCTTCTGCTGGCCGATGTGCTGACACGGCTGAACCTGTCGCCATTGGCACGGGTCGGCGTGCTTGTCGTGGCGGCCTTGGCGATCGGCCTTCTCTTGATTTCGGGAAGCTGGGACAATCTGTCGATCCTCAAGGAATACGCCAACCGCGCCGACAGTTTTTGGGCCGAAGGCTCCAAGCATGTGACGCTGGCGCTCGGCTCGCTGGCTGCGGCTGTGATCGTCGGCCTGCCGCTGGGTATCCTCTGCCATCGCGTCGAAAGGCTGCGCGGCGGCGTCCTCAACGTGCTCAACATCATCCAGACCATTCCCTCGATCGCACTGTTCGGCCTGCTTATCGCACCACTCGGCTGGGTCGCCACGCACGTGCCGGGAGCCGCCGCGCTCGGCATTCGCGGCATCGGCACGGCACCGGCGTTCGTCGCTCTGTTCCTCTATTCGCTGCTGCCGGTGGTGGCCAACACCGTGGTCGGGCTCGCCGGCGTGCCGCGCGCCGCCAACGACGCGGCGCGCGGCATGGGCATGACCGACCGGCAGCGCCTGTTCGGCGTCGAGTTTCCGCTCGCATTTCCGGTGATCCTCACCGGCATCCGCATCGTTCTGGTGCAGAACATCGGCCTCGCCACCATCGCCGCGCTGATCGGTGGCGGTGGTTTCGGCGTGTTCGTTTTCCAGGGAGTTGGCCAGACGGCGATGGATCTGGTGCTGCTCGGCGCCGTGCCGACGGTCGCACTCGCCTTTGCCGCCGCCATCATCCTCGACGCAGTGATCGAAATGACCGCCAGCAAGCGCAGGGTTGAAACGGCATGATCGAGATCGAAGGCATTACCAAGCGCTACGACGCGACAACGGTCGTCGATGACGTTTCGATGGTCATCGAACCGCGCACGGTTTGCGTCATTGTCGGCACGTCGGGTTCCGGCAAGACGACGCTGCTGCGCATGATCAACCGGCTGGTCGAGCCGACGGCTGGCGTCATCAAGCTCGATGGCGCGGACAATCGCTCGCTGCCCGGTTACGAACTGCGCCGCAGCATCGGCTACGCCATCCAGGGCCACGGCCTGTTTCCGCATCGCACGGTGGCGCAGAATATCGCCACAGTGCCGGTGCTGCTCGGCTGGGACAAGGCCCGCATCAACGCCCGCGTCGACGAGTTGATGACGCTCTACCAACTCGATCCCGAAGCCTTCGGGCCGCGCTACCCGCACGAACTGTCCGGCGGCCAGCAGCAGCGCGTCGGCGTCGCCCGCGCGCTTGCCGCCGAGCCCAACGTGCTGTTGATGGACGAACCGTTCGGCGCGCTCGACCCGATCATCCGCACCAAGGCGCAGGAAGATCTGCTGGCGATCCAGAAACGCTTCGGTACCACAATCATCCTCGTCACCCACGATATGGAAGAGGCCGTCCACATGGGCGACAAGATCGCCGTCATGGATGCCGGCAAGCTTGTGCAATACGCTAAGCCCGCCGAGATCCTGGCAAATCCGGCCAGTTCCTTCGTCGAGACCCTGGTCGGCGCCAGCGAAAGGCCGTTTCGGTTGCTTTCGCTCGGCCGCGTGCGCGACGCCGTGGAGAAGGGCAGCGCCGAAGGCGAGGCGATCCCGGGCGACGCCAGCCAGCGCGATGCGCTGGCCGAATTGTTGTGGTCGGGCCGGCCGGCGCTGCCGGTCAAAGGCGCCGACGGCAAGCCGCTTGGCCGCGTCACCGTCGACGGCCTGGTCAAGCGTGCCGCGAGGCCGGCATGAAAGCCTGGCTTCCATCGCTGCTCAGGCTGGCTTTGGTGGTGCTGCTCGTTGCCTTCGTCACCAATCCCGGCTGGTTCGAACCGCTGCTGAAGCCGCTGACTGAGAACAATGCGCCGGTGATCTACAATCAGGGCAGCTTGCTGACGCTGACATTGCTGCATTTGCGCATCGTGCTGATCGCCACAGTGGCCGCGACCATCGTCGCTGTCGCATTGGCCATCCTGGTCACGAGGCCGGCCGGCGCCGAGTTTCTGCCGCTGTCGCGCAGCCTGGTCAACATCGGCCAGACCTTTCCGCCGGTGGCGGTGTTGGCGCTCGCTGTGCCGGCGGTCGGCTTCGGCGAAAAACCGACGCTGATCGCGCTGTTTCTCTACGGCCTGCTGCCGATCTTCGAGAATGCGCTGACCGGCCTGACGACATTGCCGGCCAATGTCATGGAGGCGGCGCGCGGCGCCGGCATGACCGGTTGGCAAAGGCTCACCAAGGTCGAACTGCCGCTCAGCGCCCCGATCATCCTTGGCGGCATTAGGCTGTCGGTGGTGATCAGCCTTGCCACCGCCACCATCGGCTCGACCGTTGCCGCCAAGACGCTGGGCGAGGTCATCATCGCTGGCCTGTTGTCCAACAACCTTGCCTTCATCCTGCAGGGCGGCCTGATCGTGGCAGCCCTTGCCGTGCTGATCTATGACGGTCTTTCGGCGGTCGAACGCTACACGGCGCGCCGCATGGGCCGCGAAGTCGAGTAGCCAAGTGCCCGTCGAGATCGATTTCAATCGATCTAATAGGACAATGCCGATGGCCGCGGTCTCGTGGCCCTATGCCTTTTGGGCGAAAGCCGGGCAAAAACCGAACAATATCTTGACGTTCGCAGCCCTGTTTCGCATACACCGCTGCGAAGAGGCGGATTCCGTGCACGGGGTCCGGTCTTTGTCTCAACGGCCCAGGGAGGGGTTCTTTTGGGCCATCAATCGAGGAAAATCCGGCAATGACAATTATTTCCGCCGTCATCGCCTGCGGTCTGCTTTCTGTCCTCTACGCCATCTGGGCAACACGTTCGGTCCTCGCGGCCGATCAGGGCAATGCACGCATGCAGGAAATCTCCGCGGCCATCCGCGAGGGCGCGCAGGCCTATCTGGCGCGCCAGTACACCACCATCGCCCTCGTCGGCGTCGTCGTGCTCATACTCGCCTGGTGGCTGCTTTCCATCACCGCCGCGGTTGGCTTCCTGATCGGCGCCGTCCTGTCGGGCGCCGCCGGCTTCATCGGCATGCACGTTTCGGTGCGGGCCAATGTGCGCACCGCGCAGGCGGCCTCCAACAGCCTCGCCGCCGGTCTCGACATCGCTTTCAAATCGGGCGCCATCACCGGCATGCTGGTCGCAGGCCTGGCCCTGCTTGGCGTGTCGATCTACTACCTCATCCTCACCCACTTCATGGGTCTTCAGCCCAATGACCGCATCGTCATCGACTCGCTGGTTTCGCTCGGTTTCGGCGCTTCGCTGATCTCGATCTTCGCCCGTCTCGGCGGCGGTATCTTCACCAAGGGCGCCGACGTCGGCGGCGATCTGGTCGGCAAGGTCGAAGCCGGCATTCCCGAAGACGATCCGCGCAACCCGGCCACCATCGCCGACAATGTCGGCGACAATGTCGGCGACTGCGCCGGTATGGCCGCCGACCTGTTCGAGACCTATGCGGTGACCGTCGTCGCCACCATGGTCCTCGGTGCCATCTTCTTCGGCGGCACCGCCGTTCTGGGGGCGGCGATGCTCTATCCGCTCGCCATCTGCGGCGCCTGCATCCTGACCTCGATCGTCGGCACCTTCTTCGTCAAGCTCGGCTCCAACGGCTCGATCATGGGCGCACTCTACAAGGGCCTGATCGTCACCGGCCTGTTGTCCATCGTCGGCCTCGGCGTCGCCACTTCGGTTACCCTGGGCTGGGGCGAGATCGGCGTGGTTGCTGGCATGGCCATCACCGGCAAGAACCTGTTCATCTGCGGCCTGGTCGGCCTCGTGGTGACCGGTCTGATCGTGGTGATCACCGAATACTACACCGGCACCAACAAGCGCCCGGTCAACTCCATCGCCCAGGCGTCGGTGACCGGTCACGGCACCAACGTCATCCAGGGCCTTGCGGTCTCGCTGGAATCGACGGCGCTGCCAGCGATCGTCATCGTCGCCGGCATCATCTCGACCTATCAGCTCGCCGGCCTCTACGGCACGGCGATCGCGGTCACGACGATGCTCGGCCTCGCCGGCATGATCGTTGCGCTCGACGCCTTCGGCCCGGTCACCGACAATGCCGGCGGTATTGCCGAAATGGCCGGCTTGCCCAAGGAAGTGCGCCACTCCACCGACGCACTCGACGCGGTCGGCAACACCACCAAGGCGGTGACCAAGGGCTACGCCATCGGTTCGGCCGGTCTCGGCGCGCTGGTGCTGTTTGCCGCCTACTCGAACGACCTGAAGTTCTTTGCCGCCAATGGCGACAAATATCCGTACTTCCAGGGCATGGGCGAGATCTCCTTCGATCTCTCCAACCCCTACGTCGTTGCCGGCCTGATCTTCGGCGGCCTGATCCCGTATCTGTTCGGCGGCATCGCCATGACGGCCGTCGGCCGTGCGGCCGGCGCCATCGTCGAGGAGGTGCGCAAGCAGTTCCGCGAGGATCCGGGCATCATGGCCGGTACGTCGAAGCCGAACTATGCTCGCGCGGTCGATCTGCTGACCAAGGCGGCGATCCGCGAGATGATCATCCCGTCGCTGCTGCCGGTGCTGGCGCCGCTGGTCGTCTATTTCGGCGTGCTGCTGATCTCGGGCTCGAAGGCGTCCGCCTTTGCCGCCCTCGGCGCCTCGCTGCTCGGCGTCATCGTCAACGGCCTCTTCGTCGCCATCTCGATGACCTCAGGCGGCGGCGCCTGGGACAATGCCAAGAAGTCCTTCGAAGACGGCTTTGTCGACAAGGACGGCGTCAAGCACCTCAAGGGTTCCGAAGCGCACAAGGCTTCGGTGACCGGCGACACGGTCGGGGATCCCTACAAGGACACCGCCGGTCCGGCCGTCAACCCGGCGATCAAGATCACCAACATCGTCGCGTTGCTGCTGCTGGCCGTGCTCGCGCACGGCTAAGCGACTAGCCCCAAGACAAAACCCGCGGGGAGCGATCCCCGCGGGTTTTTTGCTGCGGCGATGACCGGCCGCCCTTCAGTTCGTCCCATTGGCGAGGCCCTAGCTGCAAGCCTTGCCCCACTGATCCCTCATAACAAAAACCCGCAGGATCGCTCCCGCGGGTTTTTGGTCGCCTGAGATGGTGCTGCTCTCCCCAAGGGGGAAGGCAGGTCTGAGATCAGGGAGTGCCGCCGCCTGGGACGCCTGGGGCCAGCTTGCTGGCGCCGTTGATGATCTGGCTGAGGAAGTTCTGGTCCTTGCCGCCGGTCGGCGTGGTGCGCGAGACGAAGTCGAACACCTTGCCGTCCTTCAAGCCGTAATTGGCGATCTGGGTGACGCGACTGTCGGGGCCGAAATAGACCGCCAGCACATGCTGGTCAATCAGGTGCGGCTTGTCGAAGGCGACGTAGCGCTTGCGCGTCTGCGAAATGTAATAGAACGCCTCGTTGTCGAAGGTTGCCGTCGTCGATGGCGTGCCGAGCGCCAGAAGCACCTGCTCGCGGCTCGAGCCGACCGGCACCAGGTCGATCGCCTGCTGGTCGATAACGTAGCCCTGGGTGAGGGTTTCACTCGGGCTGAGGTCACCGATCATCTTGGAGGTGTGGCAGGCGGACAGAGCCGAAACAATTACCAGCAGCGAGATCGCACCGGCGGGCCGGGACGAGAAGGTCGACTTGAAATTCAGCGCGCGCAACAACAACTCCATTAGCTGGCCGCAACTTGCGCTGGGCCGCAAAACCGGTAAACCAGCTTGCAGGCCGATGCAACAAGGCCACTTCAACAAACGGTCCCCGGGAGACCATCCCCAATGTTCCAGCGCTTTTTTGGCCGCGAACGCCATGCCAACCGCGCTATCACCGAGGCGCTTTACGCACAAATCGTGGCGGCGGCGCGGCAGACTGTGTTTTATTCCCATTGGAATGTGCCCGATACGCCGCTTGGCCGCTTCGAGATGGTGTCGCTGCACATGTTCCTGTTCCAGCACCGGTTGCGCGGCGAGGACGGCGTGGCGCAAGAGGTTGCGCAGGTGCTGATCGACGAGTTCTTCCTCGATGTAGATCATTCGCTGCGGGAATTGGGTATTGGCGATGTCGGCGTGCCCAAACGCATGAAAAAGCTGGCAAAAATGTTCTATGGCCGAACCGCCGCCTACGACGATGCCCTGGAAAGAAACGACCATGACGGGCTCACCGCGGCCCTTGCTCGCAATGTCCGGCCCGACACCGGCGCCTGGCCGGAAGCGTCGCTGCTGGCCAATTATGTCACCGACGCCCGCGATCAGCTGGCCGCCCAGCCATCCGAATCGATTGTCTCCGGCACGGTGGCGTTTCCCGTCGCCAACGGAGGTTGATCGATGAAACACATTGACCCGCAAAGCCCGGTATCGTTCCGCGCGAACATTGCCCGTCTGCCGCAGAAGGGGTTGCCGGTGGTGATCGAGGCCGACGCCGCGCAGCGCGCGGCGCTGGCCGAGGAGCACGGGCTGCTTTCGGTCGAAGCCTATCGCGCCGAGCTTCTGGTGACGTCATGGAAGCGCAATGGCGTGAAGGTCAGTGGTCGCGTCGAAGCCGACATCACCCAGGCCTGCATCGTCACGCTCGATCCTGTCGAAGCGCATATCGACGAGCCGGTCGAAGCGCTGTTGCTGCCCGAGGACTCCAAGCTCGGACGGCAGGGTTTCGATGACGGCGGCGAGATCCTGCTCGACGCGGACGGACCGGACGGTCCCGAAACATTTTCCGGCGACACGATCGATGTCGGGGCGCTCGCCGAACAGTTCTTCGGACTGGCGATCGACCCATATCCGCGCAAGCAGGGCGCGTCTCTGGATGCCGGCGGCGAGAGCGAACCGGCGGAGAATGAATTTCAGCAAAAACTGCGATCCTTGCTGGGAAAATCCTGAAAACCACGCCCGCGACGGAAAAGTCGGTTGTGCGGCAGCCCAAAACCGCTATTTTCGCCGAACCTTCGCGACTACTAAAGCGACCTGCCGCCTAACCATGAGATGAATACCGCGTGATCAGGATTTCCATCGATGCCATGGGCGGCGATCACGGACCAGCCGTGGTCATTCCGGCGCTCATGACGGTCGCGACCCGCCGTCCCGACATCCGCTTCGTCATCTTTGGACGTGAAGAGGTGGTGCGCCCTGAACTGGCCAAATTCCCGAAGCTGGCCGAGATCAGTGAGTTCTTCCACTGCGAGATCGCGGTCAGGATGGACGACAAGCCTAGCCAGGCGCTGCGCCACGGCCGCTGGAAGTCGTCGATGTGGAAGGCTGTCGAAGCGGTCAAGGCAGCGTCCGCGGACGCCTGTGTCTCCGCCGGCAATACCGGTGCGCTGATGGCGATGTCGAAATTCTGCCTGCGCACCATGGCCACCATCGAACGGCCGGCGATTGCAGCGCTTTGGCCGACGACGCGGGGCGAAAGCGTGGTGCTCGACGTCGGCGCCACCATCGGTGCCGACGCCCATCAGCTTATTGATTTCGCCATTCTCGGCACCGGCATGGCGCGCTCTGTCTTCGGCATCACGCGACCGACGGTTGGCCTGCTCAATGTCGGTGTCGAGGAGATCAAGGGCCAGGAAGAAGTCAAGGAAGCGGGGCGCATGCTGCGCGAGGCCAACATGGCCTCGATGAGTTATCATGGCTTTGTCGAAGGCGACGATATCGGCAAGGGCACGGTCGACGTTGTGGTGACGGAGGGCTTCGCCGGCAATATCGCCCTGAAGACGGCGGAAGGAACGGCGCGCCAGATAGCGGGCTATCTGCGCGCCGCGATGAGCCGCACCCTGATGGCCAGGATCGGCTACGTCTTCGCCAAGGGCGCCTTCAACCGCTTGCGTGAAAAGATGGATGTGGGGCGCTCGAATGGTGGCGTTTTCCTGGGGCTGAACGGGATCGTTGTGAAGAGCCACGGCGGAGCCGATTCGGATGGTTTCGCTGCGGCGATCGAACTGGCCTACGATATGGTTCGCAACAATCTGCTCGACCGCATCGAGGCGGATCTGGATCTGTTTCATGCGCGCAATCCGCATACTCAGACATCCAGGAAATCCGACGTCGTAATCGACGCAAAGGAATAGGAAAGAACTTTGATCAGATCAGTCGTGCGCGGCACGGGCGCCGCGCTGCCCCGCCGGATTATGAAGAATGCCGATTTCGAAGGCATGGTGGAAACCTCCGACGAATGGATCGCCCAGCGCACCGGCATCCGCCAGCGCCATATCGCCGGTGATGACGAGACGACGGCTTCGCTGGGTGAAGCGGCGGCGCGTGCCGCACTTGCCGATGCCGGGCTGACACCCGCCGACATCGACGTGATCGTGCTGGCGACCTCGACGCCCAACAACACTTTTCCGGCGACCGCCGTCGAGATCCAGAACCGGCTCGGCATGCATCACGGGTTTGCTTTCGACATGCAGGCGGTCTGCTCCGGCTTCGTCTATGCGGTGACCACCGCCGATCTCTACATCCGTGGCGGCCTGGCCAAGCGCGTCCTGGTGATCGGCTCGGAAACTTTCTCCCGCATTCTCGACTGGAGCGACCGCTCGACCTGCGTGCTGTTCGGCGACGGCGCCGGTGCCGTGATCCTGGAGGCAGGCGAGGGGACTGGCGCGATCGCCGATCGTGGCGTTCTGGCGGCCAGCCTGCGCTCCGACGGTACCCACAAGGAAAAGCTCTTTGTCGACGGCGGGCCATCGACCACGGGCACGGTCGGCCATCTCAGGATGGAGGGCCGCGAAGTCTTCAAGCATGCAGTCGGGATGATCACCGACGTCATCGAGGCGACGTTCTCGCAAGCCGGCATATCGGCCGATGACCTCGACTGGTTCGTGCCGCATCAGGCCAATAAACGAATTATTGACGCTTCCGCCAAGAAGCTCGGGATAGCCGAGCAAAAGGTGGTGGTGACGGTCGATTTGCACGGTAACACCTCGGCTGCTTCCGTGCCGCTGGCGCTGTCGGTGGCCGTCGCCGACGGCCGCATCAAGAAGGGCGATCTCGTGCTTCTGGAGGCCATGGGTGGCGGCTTCACCTGGGGTGCTGTTCTGGTTCGCTGGTAAGTGCCGAACGGTCCCGTTTCGGTCCTTGACCTTGCCGGATCAATTACTTAGGCTCTGCCGTTGTTGTGCCGAATTTAATGTTTTGAGCTGATGGGACGGTCGCATGGGGGGAAAGACACTTACGCGCGCCGACCTTGCCGAGGCTGTTTACCGGAAGGTCGGCTTATCGCGCACTGAATCGGCCGAACTTGTCGAAGCGGTGCTGGACGAGATCTGCGAAGCGATCGTCCGTGGCGAGACGGTGAAGCTGTCGTCCTTCGCGACATTCCACGTCCGCTCCAAGAACGAGCGCATCGGCCGCAATCCCAAGACCGGTGAAGAGGTGCCGATCCTGCCGCGCCGGGTGATGACCTTCAAGTCGTCGAACGTGCTGAAGAGCCGCATTTTGCGGTCTCATCAAAGCGGCAAGGCCAAAGGCGGCAAGTAGCCTCGTTCACCTGCGCGGTTGAAAACTGGCACCGCGCATGACGCCGGGCTTGAATATTGCTTCACAAACCGCTGAAATAAGGCCCGATTCGGCAGGTAAGCCGGATCATCGTCCAGCGTGAGGATTCGCCCATGGACAAGAGCCCCGACGCCTTTCGTACCATCAGCGAGGTCGCCGAAGATCTCGACCTGCCGCAGCATGTGCTGCGTTTCTGGGAAACGCGTTTCAACCAGATCAAGCCGATGAAGCGTGGTGGCGGCCGTCGTTACTACCGGCCGCAGGATGTCGAACTGATCAAGGGCATCCGCCATATGCTCTACGACCAGGGCTACACCATCAAAGGTGTGCAGAAGCTGCTGCGCGAAAACGGCAATCATTTCCTGGTCGCCATCGGCAATGGCGACATGGCCGCCGTCGAGGCGATCTCGCAGCGACGGCAGGCCGATCAGGTGCCGCTGACGCCGGCAGCCCAGCCGCGCGGCATGGACGACGAACTGGTTGGCCAGCCGCGCGTCAGACCCAGCCGCCGCTTTTTCGGCCTGGGCAAGAGCGACGAGGACGGTCCGGTTCAGCCGGACGCGTCGAAACTCTCGCGCGACAATCGCGCCCTGCTGCAGGAAGCGCTGTTCGACCTCCTGGAATGCAAGCGACTGCTCGATCAGGTACGCTGACCGCCAACTGAGCAATGTCGGCCTGTCGAAAACCGGAACCCGCCTTGGCGTGAGGCGTTACGTTTTCTTCTGCAATTGAAGGGAACACGTCATGGCATCATATTCGACCCTCTTGGACATCGACCTCGACAGGCAGGTCGCGGCTCTCACCAGGGAATTGGCAAGCCTGAAGAAAGCGGTGTCCAGGCGGGGCGGCGCCTATTACGAAGACGGTCGCGATGCCGCGTTCGACACCTATGCCGATCTTGCAGGGCGTCTGCGCGATGCGATGCCAGCCATCCGCAAACAGGGCAGGGTGATCGAGAAGTCGGCGCGCGACCATCCGGCGGCGGCCGCAGCGGTCGGCCTTGTGGTGGTCGGTCTCGTTGCCAGTCTGCTGTTCAACCGGCGCTGAGCTACGCGTCGCAAACCGGGAGAAGACCAGCCTTGAACAAGAAGCCAAGGCGGGTCTTCTCGTTGGCAGTCTATGCTTAGGCCTTCTTCATCATCACGTGATGTTGGTGATGATGGTGATGAACGACGTGGTGGTAGTGATGATGATGGTAGTGATGATGATGCTTTGCCATCGGGGCCGCATCCGCACTCGTCGCGCCTATCACCGGCGCCGTGAAAGCAAGTGCGACTGCAAGCCCGAGGGCCGAGAGGAGGGACTTCTTCATGGATCGGTTTCCTTTTTTAGCATGTGAATCGGGTCGATGACCCGATCGCCGCGAATGGGATTACGCTCCTGAATTTTTTCCTCGGTATTTCCCGATTGTAGAATTTTGTTTCTGGACTGTTTCTACGGAAACCGGGCTTCCACCGTCATCATCGCCAGGGCCGAAAAGCCATGCTTTACCGCCTGTTTTGCCTACATTGGCGGGACCACGCCATTATTTCCGACGACGACGCGGCCGGAACTCAGCGTGCCGTCAGCCGCACGCTCAGCGGCAACGAACACCGTCGCACCTGGCTTGAGGTCGGTCGGCGTGGCCGGCGCGAAGGTCACGACGGGTGTTGCGTCTGGTATCGAAATCTTCTTCGTCTGCCCATTGTCATAGGTCAGCGTGACGGCTCGGCCGTTTATGTCGGTGACGTCGGCCACGGTGCCGTTGGTCATGCGGCTATTTGGCTGCAGGTCCCAGGGGCGGTCGCCCTCGCCGGTGCCTTTCAAAGCGGCCGGAAATACCACCACCTCCAGCGCGCCGCTGCCGCCATCGGCTTTCGATACGGAGGCGATGCCGAGGAAATCGCCTTGCTTGATGTCCATCACGGATGCGTTGGCGACGCCCGATATCTTCCAGCCGGCATTGAGCTTGATGGCGGAGGTATCGCCTTGGCGGGTTTTCACGGTGAGCAGCGATGGCTCGAAACTGGCCACAGTGCCGCGTACGCCCAGCGTGTCCGCCGCTTGAGCACCGCCGACACCGACAGCGGAAAGGCTGGAAATCGTGCCGAGCACGACGATGAGTGTCTTCAAGTTCATTGCAGAGATCCTTCCGGGAACGCCTGGCTGGAACCGGATGGTTTTCAGGCCAGCGACTTAGGGAATAACGAACGGGCGGGGCGAAACTGCCGGACAAAGCGCGATTGGACGGTCAAAACAACTTGATCGCGATGTGTGCGCGACCCAGCCGCGCAAGCCGCCTGCTTCACGATAGCGTGACGGTCAGATTGGTACTTGGCAAATCGCTGGCGAGCGGGCATGTTCCCGATCGTCTCAGGCAACTTCGTCATTTGATCAAACTCTTTCAGCTTACGGAGTTGCCAATGCCCAACACTGCAAAAAGCGAAGCCCTTTCCGAATCGGTAGCCAATGAGATCGGGCCGGATTACAGCACCCTCAGAGCGATGCGGGAGACCCGCGGCTACAGTGTGGAAAAGCTTTCCCTGACATGCGGTCTGGCTGCCGACGAGATTGAGGATATCGAGAGCGGTAAGGTGACCGATCCGTCGAAGCTGCGTCGTATTGTGTCCGCGCTTCGACTTCCCCAGGACGCTTTGATCGCTTCGGCTGTGCACACGCCGGCCGCGCAAGGTCGATCCCTGGCATAGTTCAACATCGGGCATGCTCGACAACCCGCCAAGGATAGCCTTGGCGGGTTTGTTTTTGGGGTGCGGTAGCCTTCACGCCGCGGCCCGGGGCTTGCCGATTTGTATGTGGCGAGTGTTCATACGCGCGGCGACCCGATCCGCTGTCCATCAAGTCCTGAACTATGGTTTTTCGATATGAGCCTGGAATCCGTTCGTGCCTTCTTCGCCGCTCGCGCGCCCGACATCGATGTCATCGTGACGCAAGCGAGCTCGGCAACGGTGGCACTGGCGGCGGAGGCGCATGGCGTGCTGCCGGCGCAGATCGCCAAGACGATCTGCCTGCGCGTCGGCGAGCGCACCATGCTGGTGGTGACCAGCGGCATCGCCAGGCTGGACAACCGCAAGTTCAAGGACCAGTTCGGCGGCAAGCCGCGCATGCTCGACGCCGCGGAGGTTGTCGAAGCAACCAGTCACCCGGTCGGCGGTGTCTGCCCGTTCGGCCTGCCGGCGCCGCTGCCGGTCTACTGCGATCTCTCGCTGCGCGAATTCGACGAGGTCGTGCCCGCCGCCGGCGCCACCAACGCCGCCGTGCGGCTCGGCCCGCAGCGCATGGTCGATCTCACCGGCGCCGAATGGGTCGACGTCTGCCAAGGCTAGGTAAGGGGTTCGTCGGCACCAGCGATCGCATCGGCGCGATCGCTGCCGAATTTCGGTTGACCCGGGCGGGGTTATCACGATACATCGCGACCGGTCCGGAGTGTAGCGCAGCCCGGTAGCGCACTTGACTGGGGGTCAAGGGGTCGTCGGTTCGAATCCGGCCACTCCGACCAAACAAAACAAAGGCTTAGCCACTTCCCCCAGAGGTGGCTATAAAATTTCTAGCCACATTGTAGCCAGTAATGAAAAACCCGCGCGACGTGTGCCCGTAACCCCTTCGCTTAGGGTGGTAATACCCTTGTGCAATTGAGAAATGGCATCTCTGTGGTAGTTTTTCCATCTGTCGGCGGTCCTTTTCCTCCCATTCAGATCGCCGACCCGCGCTCACCACGCCCCCCTTGGTGAGCTATTAACAAACGCGCTGCCATCCCCCTCCGGCAGCGGGTTTTTTGCCGTCTGCCACCACAACAACAGATAGCCCGCCGAAGCGGGCCTTTGTCGTTTGTGGGAATAACGCGTGGTTCTACTGTGCGGAGCGGTCAGGCGTCGTTCTGCCCACCCTCGTAGGGATTGGCGCGGTGTCGTCAGCGCCATTGCTATCGATCTGTCGGGCAAGATGGCTGCCGGCCTGGCGATTGGAATTGGCATCGCAATTGGTCGCGCGCTGGCGGGCTAGAGACGATGGCGATTGACTCCACTCCCGCCCACGCGCCTGATAAGGTTTTAGTGGGAGCGACGCATGTATAAGGATGCAGAAGACTGGTATAAACGCTTTAAGGCGGCTGGTTGCCGCGGGCGTGTTGACATCGAGAAGATATGGTTCAGCGAAAGCGGACTTTTGGGGCCCCAAGCAAAGGCTGTCATCGAAGAATTGACGGGGCCGGACAATGAACAGAAGCGGCTCGAAGTCGTCGCATACATTCAGGCGCGCTACGCCGGGTTCGTAGGTTGGGCCGATTTCTAGATCTCGTCCTCACACCACGAGGCACTTTGTTGGGCGATGCTTGCGCTGGTCTGACGATTGCGGCATCCTCGCCGCAAAGAAGGAGTCCTCGTTTAGATGACGCATGGTGGTAAAAAGCAGGTGCTAGTAAAGGCATCCTCTTTTGGACCTTCTCGTGCCCTAGCTGATCCGCCTGTATTCGAAGCCACAAATGAGCGAACAAAGAACCGGATAGAGCGGCCTCTCGACGCATCGGAGACATTGCTTGCCCAATTGCATGCGGAGCGCCATCTGAAGCGAAGGCAATTCCGCGACGCCGCATTTGCAGACGGGGATCCACTAATTATCCGTGGGATAGCACCTACTAGCGATCCTCCGATCGTTCACCAATTCGCCGTGGTGGCAGAGAGATCCACGACCAAGAAGGTTCGTGTTCGCGTTTGGCAGGAAGTTGAGCAGAAATGGAGTAGCGCTCGAACGTTGCAGCGACGGGATATTGTTCGCAGGGCCACGCTTGAAGAAATGCCGCCGTTGCCGGATTTAGCCTAGAAAGGCTTATGAGCTTCCTCGCTCTCTACATCGCCGCGATCACTGCTTCGACGCTAGCCGGCGCCGTCTGGCGCTACTGGCAGCGCGACATGATCGGCATGATGGCTTGCCTCTTGATGGCCGGCATGGGCGGATATCTGCTGTTTCGCTGAGATGCGAGCGTCAACTCGAAATTTTCCGTCGACAGGTTCCAACCCAAAGGCATGATTCATGTGGCTAGCACTACTTTGGCAGTTTAGGTTTGAGGGCGTGTGCGAGCAGCTTCTGACAGTGAGGACATCTGCGGGGTGG
>NZ_JBWKME010000172.1:0-46137 GCF_056431085.1 Mesorhizobium waitakense
TCAGCATGAATGTTGAATCAGAACCGCGATGATTTGGGAATCCTACGACTCCTATAAGCTCATCCCGCTCTAGAGCCATAGAGCTCCACTTGCTTTTTCGCTGCCACGGGAGCGCTGTATGGTGCTGACCGCATCATGTGCTGGATCGCGATCCCGGGGCAACGACCTTCCCGGAAGATCATGGTGAAACCAGACGACAGAGGAATCGCCATGCAGACTCTGACACCTATACTTTCGACGATCACGGCGGCATTCCTGGCGTCCTTCGTCGAGGTCGTCGAGGCCTTCACCATCGTGCTCGCCGTCGGGGTGACGCGCAGCTGGCGCCCGGCACTGACCGGCGCCGCACTGGCGCTGGTGCTGCTGGCGACCCTGGTGCTGACGTTCGGCCCGCTGCTGGCGCTCGTACCCATCACCACGCTGCAGTTCGTCGTCGGGGTGCTGCTGATCCTGTTCGGCATGCGCTGGCTGCGAAAGGCAATCCTGCGCAGCGTCGGCGTCATCGCCCTGCATGACGAGGAGGCGGCCTTTTCCAAGGAAACCGCCGCCTTGCACCAGCAGGCCCACGACCGCCGCGCCGACTACCTCGCCGGGCTGGCGTCGTTCAAGGCGGTGCTGCTCGAGGGCGTCGAGGTGGTGTTCATCGTCATTGCGGTCGGCGCCGCACATGGGCAAACGCTCTACGCCAGCCTCGGCGCGCTGGCGGCTTTCGTCCTGGTGATGCTTATCGGCCTGGCGGTCCATCGGCCGCTGGCACGCGTGCCGGAAAATGCGCTGAAATTCGTCGTCGGGCTGATGCTGACCAGCTTCGGCATCTTCTGGACCGGCGAAGGCATCGGCGCCGACTGGCCGGGTGCCGATCTCGCCTTGCTCGCCATTTTCGCCATCGTCGCGCTGGCGTCGTTTGCCATGGTGCGCTGGCTGCGCGGTGCCTACCCCACACTCACCGGAGGGCTCGCCCGATGAACGTCATTCGTCTTGCGGCCAAGGAATTCTTCGGCATGTTCGTCGATGACGGCAGTCTGGCGCTGCTGGCGCTGGTCCTGGTGGCCATCATCACGGCGGCGGTGAAGCTGCTGGCGCTGCCGCCGCTGCTCGGCGGCGCCCTGCTGTTGATAGGCTGCCTCGCCATCCTGTTGCAAAGCGTTCGCCGCGCCGCACGCGGGACCAATCGGTAGGGCGGGCGCTGCCGCGGTTGCCTCAAGCCCCAAGCGCAAAAGGCATCAGCGACACCGTGCCAGCCGCACTTTCGCCCGGGGCGAGCACGATGACGCCTTCGTCCGGATCGTTCCATCCGCCCCGGTTGAAAGCACCGGAGGCATTGGTCTGCGGCTCGACGCAGAAATACGGCTTTGTCGGGTCGGCGTACAGCATCAGGTGTCCGAAGACGGGATCGGCCTTGATGCGCAAGCCTGCGCCGCGCGCCGGAAACCGAAGCGTCGCGTCGCCCGTCCAGCCGCCATAGTCATTGTTGCGCCAGCCGGCGGGCAAAGGCCGGCCACCGGCGAAGTCGAGTTCGGGTGCAAGCGTGATCGGATCGCCCGCGATGCCCAGCGGTTCTTCGAGATAGAATCGCGTCGCCTCGAACTGCAATGTGACGTCCGGGTCGCGATCAAACCAGGGATGCAGGCCAAAACCGAACGGCATGGAAACCGGCCCCGTGTTGGTCAGCGTCATGGTCACGCCGAGGCCTTCCTCGGACACCACGAAAGCCTGCATCGCGCGGTAGGAGTAGGGTTCGACGCCGGCCGCGATATCCAGCGACAGCGTTGCCTGGGCGTCGCCCGCCTCAGCAACAGTCCAGGCGTGTTTCCAGCCACTGCCATGCACGTTGATTGTTTCGGGGGGATTGTTCGGCTGGACCTGCCAGCGCTTGGCTGCGAACTCGAAGGCATTTTCAGCGATGCGGTTAGCGTAGGGCATCATCGGAAACATGGCGACGCCAAGCACGTTGCCGGCTTGCCGATCGTCATCGGAAAGCCGGCGCATGAGGTCGATGCCGCGCCAGCGCAGCCCGCCCACGCTGCCGCCAATGCGCGGCACGAGATCGACCTCGAGCGCCCCGGCCCTGAGCGTCAACGGTTCAGGAACTGCATCCATCGTCTGCCATCCGTCCGTCATC
The DNA here is from genome assembly GCF_056431085.1 of Mesorhizobium waitakense. Classification (NCBI taxonomy): domain Bacteria; kingdom Pseudomonadati; phylum Pseudomonadota; class Alphaproteobacteria; order Hyphomicrobiales; family Phyllobacteriaceae; genus Mesorhizobium; species Mesorhizobium waitakense. Next base: position 2,123 of record NZ_JBWKME010000172.1, read on the forward strand.
GATATCAGGCAATGGCCCGATGTGTGTGTCCGGTGGATCGCAGAACAACACCACGGCTGCAATCATTTCATCGATACAGAGGTGTGCCGGGCAGTTATTCCGCAGCCGCACCGGCCACGTTCTTGCGAGCGGCGTCGACCATCAGCCGCCTTGCCCGGAACACGCCCCATTGCTGGTCGACCAGCACGCCGATGAGGATGACGCCACCCATCACCGCGAAATTGAGCGAGGACGGGATGCCGAGCAGATTGACGAGGTTCTGCAGTTCCTGGAGCAGCACCGTGCCGAGGATGACGCCGATCAACGAGCCCTCGCCGCCGCGCAGCGAGAAGCCGCCGAGCACTGCCGCGGCAATGGCATAAAGCTCGTAGAACTGGCCATGGCTGGCCGGGGAGATCGAGCGCGTGTACATGGCGAAATAGATCGCCGACAGCGCCGTCAGCACGCCGCAGATGACATAGGCGGCCATGACGACGCGGCCGGTGCGGATGCCGGAATATTTCGCCGCCTCTTCGTTCTTGCCGATGGCATAGAGGTAGCGGCCGAACACCGAGCGGTGCAGCACCACCCACATGACGATGGAGATGACGATCAGCGCGATGAAGCTGTTCGGCACGCCCCAGGAGCGGCCGGCCGTCAGGAATTCCAGGTCAGGAAAATTCTGGCCGAAGGCGAAGCCCGCGGTGCCGTCGGCGGTGTAGAAGCGGGCGACCCCGCGATAGATCAGCAGGCCGCACAGGGTGACGACGAAGGGCTGCAGCTTGAGCCGCGTGATCAGCCAGCCATGCACCAGGCCGATGATGGCGCCGAGCGCGATGATCAGCACGAAGGCCAGCGGCCAGTCCAGCTCACGCACGGCGATGAAGTCGATGAACAGCGTTCCCAGCAACGCGACAACCGAGCCGACCGACAATTCGATGCCGCCGGTGATGATGACGAAGGCCTGGCCGATCGACAGGATGCCGAACAGGCCGATCAGGTTCGAAGTGTTGGCGAGATTGATCGGCAACAGGAAGCGCGGGTTGATGATCGCCACCACCGTTCCCACCACCAGGATCAGGATCAGCAGGCCGAGATCTTTCTTGCTCATCGTCTTCTCCCCAATGCCGCCCGAGCAGATCGCGCTTCCCGCGACCCCACGGCAAAAAACTACTTCGGCTGCTTGCCCACCGCGAGCAGCAGCACGTTTTCCTGGCTGAACTGGTCCTTGTCGAGAATGCCCGAGATCTGGCCCTCATGCATGACGGCGATGCGGTCGGACACGCCGATGACCTCTTCCATGTCGCTGGAGATCATCAGCACGGCGACGCCGGCGTCGGCCAGCGCCCGCATCAGCCCATAGATTTCCGCCTTGGCGCCGATGTCGATGCCGCGCGTTGGCTCATCGAGGATCATCACTTTCGGGTTCATGGCCAGCCATTTGCCGAGCACGACCTTCTGCTGGTTGCCGCCCGACAGCGTGCCGGTGCGTGTCTGCACCGACGGCGCCCTGATGCCGAGATTGCTCTTCTGCTTTTCGGCGGTGGCGGTCTCGGCACTTGCCGAAACCAGCGAGCGGCGCGCATGCGCCGGCAGATTGGGCAGCGAGATGTTCTGGGCGATCGACAGATCGAGCAGGATGCCGGTCAGCTTGCGGTCCTCGGGCACAAGGAAGATGCCGTGGGCGACGGCATCCGCCGCCGAGCCCAGCGCAAGCGGCTTGCCGCCAAGCTCGAGCGCGCCGCCAAGGCTGCTGTCGATGCCGAAAAACACTCGCGCCAGTTCGGTGCGGCCGGAGCCGACAAGCCCGGCAAGGCCAAGGATTTCGCCGCGCCTGACATCGAGATCGACAGGCCGGCTCGGATAGGCAGGAGTGCGGATGGCCTTGGCGGCAAGCGCGACGGCGCCGGGAGCCCGCGCGGCCTCGGAGGCTTTTTCGCGCTCTTTCAGCATGCGGCCGATCATCAGCTTGACCATCTGGTCGTGGTTGATGGCGCTCTTCTGCAGCGTTCCGGCAAGCATGCCGTCGCGCAGCACGACGACGCGGTCGGCGACGCGCTCGACCTCATGCAGGCGGTGCGAAATGAAGATGACGCTTATGCCGTCAGCCTTCAACGCCTTGATGACGTCAAGCAGTTTGTCGGTTTCGGCGAGCGGCAGGCTCGATGTCGGCTCATCGAGGATGACCAGCCTTGCCTTGATCGACAACGCCTTGGCGATCTCGACCATCTGCTGCTGGGCCAGCGACAGAGCGGCGACCGGCGTGTCGGCCGAAAAATTGGCACCGACGCGCTTCAGCAGCGGCGCCACCATGGTGCGCAGCCGGGCGCGGTCGACGAGCTTCAGTGCGCCGGCGCGCAACGGTTCGCGGCCAAAGAAGATGTTGGCGGCAACGTCGAGATTGTCGAACAGGTTGAGTTCCTGGTGGACGAAGGCGATGCCCGAACCGAGGCTGGCTTCGACCGAGAGCCCGTCATGGGCGATGCCGTCGACCGTGACGGTGCCGGTGTCGGGCCTGGTGACGCCACCGAGGATCTTCATCAAGGTCGATTTGCCGGCGCCGTTTTCGCCGACGAGGCCGATGACCTCGCCCGGCCTGACCTCCATGGAGAAGCCATCGAGCGCGACGACGCCCGGATAGGTCTTGCGCACGTTCTCGAGCGTGAGGAACGGGGTGGACGCCGTTATGGATGTTTCGGAATAATTCATCACGCCTGACAGCAGCCGGTGGGCTACAGACTGACCGGCCTTCGCCGGCCCGTCAATACGAATGCCGGCCCGGGGCGAACCCCGGACCGGCGCAATTGCTCTGTCTCAGTTTCCAGACATTGCCTTCAGATTGGCGGCATAGGCGTCGACATCGTCCTTGCCGATGATCTTGGTCGGGATGATGATCAACGCATTGGCCGGGATGCCCGACTTGTCGCCCTTGAGATAGGAAGCCATCAGCTTCATGCCCTGATAGGCCCATTCGAAGGGCTGCTGCACGACGGTCGCGGCAACGGTGCCTTCCTTGACGCCGCCCAGCGTGATCGGATCGTCATCGAAGCCGACGACGGTGATCGAGCCAAGCTTGCCGGCGTCGCGCAGCGCTTCATAGATGCGGGGCGTGTTGTAGGAGTAGAAGCCGACCATGCAGGTGACGTCGGGGCTGGCGACCAGCGCGTCCTCGACGTTCTTCTTGGCGCGCGCCTGGTCGATGTCGTCGCCACGCACGTCGACGAGTTCGATCTTGGTGCCGGCGAGGCCGTCCTTCATGCCCTGGATACGCTCCTAGGCATTGTCGGCGCCGAGCAGGCCGACGAAGCCGAGGCACTTGCCGCCATTGGGCATCGCCTTCTTGGCGATCTCGGCCGCCTGCTTGCCGGCATCGACGTTGGACGAGCCGATATAGGCGACACGCTTGGTCTGCGGGGCGTCGCTGTCGGTGGTGAACAGGGCCGTTTGCGAGGCGATCTTGTTCAGACCGTCGGTCGAGGTCTTGGGATCGACGGCCGAGACCATGATGCCCTTGACGCCGGCCGTCACCAGGTCATCCATCAGCCGCTGCTGGATGGCGACGGAGGACTGCTCTGGATATTTGAGCTCGAGATTGTAGTCCGGCAGTTCGCCTTGCGCCTTCTTGACGCCGGCTTCGGCGGCCTTCCAGAAATCGGAAGCGCCGTTGACGACGAAGGCCAGCGTCGGCTTGTCGTCGGCGCGTGCGATGGCCGTCGCCGTCAGGCCGATGAGCAGCGCCGCTGCCGCTACGGATGCATTTCGTATCAAGGATTTCATGTTCAACCTCCCGTTTGGCTCAGTCGTTCGACTGACCGATCTTAGTCACCTGAATTTGCCGTCTGCAGCTTGGACGCCCTCCTCCTCAAAGGGTCCCGGCGCCGAAACAACGGCGTCGTTCCAGCTGCAATCATGGACTTTAGAGACTCATTCTTCGTTCGTAAATAGTCCGATTTGTCAGACATATCACTTGTCCGAGACGGAGCTTGCGGAGGTAGAATCCGCTCGCCATCGGGCTGTTTTCACGCACTCCCACCGCTCCCGGACCGACCGGGCCGGATGCGATGGATTGACGGTACAGCGCATTTTTGTATTAGTAAACAGTATTAGTTGAGAGGTGATTTCCGAAGGGTTCGTGGCATGCCGGCCGGGGTGTCGGTGCGTCGCCTGCGCCTGCGCCGAACCTTGCGGCTTTTGGGTTCCGGACCGAGCGGGGCCGTGTGGAGGATGGACCTCGCGAGCATTAATATATATAAATGACGTGACAATTTCTATAAATCGACAATGTCACGCCATCTTGTCGGCCTCACCGGCAGCCGCTAGACAGGCCTAGGATTGGGGATGCCATGAGCGAGACGACGGATCCGGAAACCCTCGACACGACGAAGCGGCGCAAGCCGCCGGCGAAGAGCGCCAGGGGCCGCGTCACCATGACCGACATCGCCAGGGCCGCCGGCTGCTCGCAGGCGACCGTGTCCTTCGTGCTCAACAATTCGCCCGGCATCAAGCTGTCGCAGCAGACGCGCGAACGGGTGATCGAGGCCGCGCGGTCCCTCGGCTATGCGGCGCCAGCCTTCTCTGCCCTGCGGGCGCCCGTGGCCTCGTTCGAAGGGCTTGACGGGGTGATTGGCTTTGCCGTCGACCAGCTTGCCACCAGCCCCGAAGCCGTCGTCGCCATAGAGGGCGCGCGGCAGGCTTCGTGGAACGCAGGCAACGTGCTTCTGGTGGCGCAGACGCTGGGCGATTCCGTCATGGAACCTCGTGCCATCGCCGCACTCACCAAGCGGGGCATTTCGGCGCTGATCTACATGACCATCTTCACCCGCGAGATATCAGCCCCCGACTATCTCTACGGCCTCGACATCCCGGTGATCCTGCTCAATTGCTATACGGCGGACTATGCCTTCCCCGCCGTGGTGCCGAGCGAGATCGCCGGCGGCCAAAGCTCCACCCGCCATTTGATCAGCCACGGCCACCGCCGCATCGCCACCATCACCGGCGAACCATGGATGCAGGCCGCACAAGACCGGCTGAAGGGCTATCGCCGGGGGCTCGCCACCGCCGACATCCCGTTCGATCCGGAACTGGTTGTCGAGGGCGACTGGTCGGCCAGCGCCGGCTATGCCGCGACCGTCAAACTCCTGGCGCTGAAGGACCGGCCGACCGCCATCTTCTGCCAGAACGACCGCACCGCGATCGGCTGCTACGAAGCGCTGAAGGAAGCCGGCCTGCACATCCCTGGGGATATTTCCGTCGTCGGCTACGACGACGAGGAAATCGCCCGGCATTTGTTCCCGCCGCTGACGACCTCGATCCTGCCGCACATGGCGATGGGGCAATGGGCGATCGAACAACTCGAGGCGCCGGCAGCGCCTGGGCGGGGACGCTATCCGATCACCAAGCTGGAGTGTCCGCTGGTGGAGCGGGAGAGTGTGCGGGGGGTGGTGGGTTAACGGAAGCAAGGGTGTTTGGACGTCTGGCGCACCCGACAGGATTCGACCTGTGACCTCTACATTCGGAGGGCAGTTGTTTGGCATTCCTCTGAGGCGGCTGGTCGGATTACCAAGCGGACAGTTAATGCCTGCGATTGCCTGCACGATGTCCCGTACTGACGAAATCCATGAGCAATGCCGCGACTACCTGGTCGGGGTCGCTGGCGCGCTGTCAGCCGGCTCTTCGGCGACATCGCGCACGTCCTCGGCAGAAGATGGGCGAACAGACTCTCATCGAGGCTTCCAAGCCATATTCGGCCCGGTTAGCAGCATCGCGATCAATGAGGGTGAGGAGGGCCTCGTCGTAACCCTGGAGCATTCCAGAAAAGCGCAACCTCTGGCGGTCGGTATGGAGCGCCTACCGGGCCCTGATTCCAAAGGTCGTCAGCGCTTGTCGTAGTTCCTATTAGGCATGCAGATTGTTCTTGAAATATCGAGCAACGGGGCCTTGGATACTACCGCAGCCAAAGCTAATTGTATCCTTCCGGTCTGCATTTTGAAATTCGATCCCATACAGCGGTGGATAAAACGAGATGACGCAGCCAGCAACGATCTACGGCACCGATGGGGATGACCACAACCTGGACGGGAGCGATGGAGACACCGTGTTCGGTCTGGGCGGTAATGATTATATGGAAGGAGGCGGTAGCTATCTATATGGCGGTGACGGTGACGATTATATCAGAGACGTATCGTTTGGCCCCACGGCAATATTTGGTGGCTCCGGCAATGACACCATCACCGATGCTATGGGCAGCGACACGATCGATGCCGGATCGGGCGACGACACCTTCGGTTTCAGCTTGGCGTTTGGTGGAGGAGAGATTGTAGACGTCGACGTGGTCGACCTCGGGGAAGGTAACGATACTTGTGGTATCGCATTGATACCACAGCTTCGTGCACGCGGCTCAGTTACTGGCGGCGGAGGCGTTGATACGCTGCAGGTTGAAGGAGCCGAAGGTGGTGTTGGGGACGTTTTCTCATATGATTTCAGGCTCGCGGCCGGTAGCGGAACTATGAATATCGGCATATTTTCAATAACAAGTTTCGAGCAGGTAGTTTTTGTAGGCGATTTTGCTAAATACAATATACAGTTCGGAAATCTAAATGATTTATTACGCAAGCTATGCAGGCGGTGAGGCATTCGGCAACGGCGGAGATGACATTCTTTCAAGTCACGGATCAGCTGGGAATAAACTCCATGGTGGGGACGGTAATGATATTATCATTACAGCTGGAGGAAATGCAAAAGCAAATTCAGCTTTCGGCGATAATGGAAACGATGAGATATATTATAACTATAATTACGCAGACTACAATTCTAATGCTCAGTTATCAGGTGGCGTAGGCGAAGACGGCTTCTTGAGCATCGGCGCCGTGGGTTCTACAGCCGAGCATGACACCATACTGGATTTTGAATTGGGAAAGGACTGGCTCGGTTTTTCTTTCGACGCAGCCTCGCAAGTGGACATAAATGTTACACAAAAAAAGGCGATGCAGAAATACAATATAATTTACAATAATGATGTACTTTCGTTCGACACACCATCTTCGCAATATGGCGGACCCATTTTAGTTCATATTTCTTACGACAGGCATAGTGGTGAGCTTTTTGTTAGCGCAGGCGACCGAGGAGGCGTGCAGCTTGTTATTAATGGTGTCCCTCATCTTACTGTCTCGGATTTCTTTTCCTTAACCATTCAGGACGGAGCTATTTTCAACGACCTTGTTCAGGGAAATGAAGACAACAATTTTCTCACTGGAGACGAGCAAGTTTTCGGCCGAGCCGTCGGCGGCGATGACATCATGTACGGTTATGGTGGCGACGACACCATTATAGGCGATGCTGGCAACGATAACATCTATGGCGGCAACGGGAACGATAGTCTCCACGGTGAAATCGGAGCCGATCATCTCGACGGCGGCGGCGGTTCCGATACTGCTTTCTATGACACGTCGGAATCGGCGGTAGCGGTCAGCCTAATGACGGGTAAAGGCACAGCTGGGGATGCTGCCGGAGACACATTAGCGTCGATCGAGAATCTCGTCGGTTCCTGGTTTGCGGATACCCTCACCGGGAACAACCTGGACAACGTTTTGATAGGAGCACACAACAACGATCCCTGGTGGTTCACCAAGCCTGTCGAGGGCGGAGATACGCTACTCGGCTTCGGGGGCAATGATATTCTCGACGGTGGCGGTGGCGCCGACACAATGGACGGTGGCGGTGGCGCCGACACAATGGTCGGCGGCGCCGGCAATGACACCTATTGGGCCGACAATGCCGGCGACCATGTCGTTGAATTGAACGGCCAAGGCACGGATACAGTCAACTGTACCTTCTCCTTCAATCTTTCAGGACAGGAACTGGAGAACCTGACGCTGACAGGCGTTGCAAGCATCAACGGCACCGGCAATTCCTTCGCCAATGTCATCACCGGCAATTCCGGCGTCAACACGCTGATCGGCCTTGACGGCAGCGATACGCTGGACGGCAAGGAGGGCGCCGATACGATGCAAGGCGGCATCGGCAACGACACCTACTTCGTCGACAATGCCGGCGATATCGTCAGTGAAAGCACCGTCGGCGCCAACGGCACCGATATCGTCAATAGCTACATCTCGATCAACCTCAGCGATGGCAACCACTTCACAGACAACATCGAGAACGTCGCACTGCGCAGTGCAGCCTCGATCAACGCCACCGGCAACAGCCTGGCCAACGCGATGAACGGCAATTCGGGTGTCAACACGCTGATCAGTCTGGGCGGCAACGACACGCTGGACGGCAAGGAAGGCGCCGACACCATGCAAGGCGGTATCGGCAACGACACCTACTATGTCGACAATGCCAGCGATATCGTCAGTGAAAGCACCGCCGGCGCCGACGGCAACGATATCGTCAACAGCTATATCTCGATCAGCCTTAGCGATGGCAACCATTTCTCAGGCAATATCGAGAACGTCGCACTGCGCAGTGCAGCCTCGATCAACGCCACCGGCAACAGCCTAGCCAACGCGATGAACGGCAATTCGGGCGTCAACACGCTCACCGGCCTGGGCGGCAACGACACGCTGGATGGCAAGGAAGGCGCCGACACCATGCAAGGCGGCATCGGCAACGACACCTACTTCGTCGACAACGTCGGCGATATCGTCAGTGAAAGCACTGCCGGCGCCAACGGCACCGATATTGTCAATGGCTATGTCTCTATCAACCTCGGCAATGGCAACCACTTCACGGGCAATATCGAGAACGTCGCGCTACGCAGTGCGGCCTCGATCAACGCCACCGGCAACAGTCTGGCCAATACGCTGACCGGCAATTCGGGGGTCAACACGCTCACCGGCCTGGGCGGCAACGACACGCTGGATGGCAAGGAAGGCGCCGACACCATGCAAGGCGGCATCGGCAACGACACCTACTGGGTCGACAATGCCGGCGACCGGGCGATCGAGCTCGACGGCCAGGGCACCGACACGGTCAACAGTTCCGTCAACTTCAATCTCTCCGGCCAGGAACTGGAGAACCTCAACCTTAGCAGCGGGGCTTCCATCAACGGCACCGGCAACCACAACGACAACGTCATCATCGGCAATTCCGGCGACAACATCATCAACGGCCTCAGCGGCAACGACACGCTGACCGGCGCGCAGGGCCATGACAGTTTCCTGTTCACCACCGCACTCAGCCTCGTCGTCAATGTCGACACCATCACCGACTTCTCGGTGGTCGACGACACCATCGTGCTCGATCACGCGATCTTTGCCGCACTTGCCGGCAACGGCACGCTGAGCGCCGACCAGTTCGCCGCCAACGCCTCGGGCACCGCCACCGATGCCAACCAGCACATCATCTACAACACGGACACCGGCTGGCTCTACTACGACAGCAACGGCGATGCCGCCGGCGGCTCGAAGCATTTCGCCACGGTGGCGGCGAACCTTGCGATGACAAATGCGGATTTTGTTGTGATGTGAGGGAAGGGAACCATTATCTGAGGGCTGGGATGGGGGAATGGTGCCCGCCCCTTCGGGCCAAAAGTGTTACCCATGTCTCCGGTATAAACCGTAACCTATGTGCCCGGAACGGACCCTCAGGCTGTTGGCGCACCCGACAGGATTCGAACCTGTGACCTCTGCCTTCGGAGGGCGCTATATCGCTTTCGCTAGGATACGCTAGAGTATCCGAACGTCCTAACAATTCAATATGATAGCGTGCGTCAGCTCGCCGAGCTTATCCATTATTTGCCTTGAGCTTGCTCCCATTTGGTTGCAGTATGGTTGCAACACAAAGAACCCCGGAGGCAAGATGCCCAAGTTTAACAAACGCGCAATCGAGAGCCTTCGGTCAGATGGCACCAAGACAGGAACCCTTTATTGGGATACCGAGCTCAGAGGGTTCGGAGTCAGAGTGTTCCCATCTGGCCGAAAGACATTTGTGGTCAAATTCCGTACCCACAGTGGACGCCAGCGTTGGCTGAAGATTGGCGCCTATGGCCCACTTACCGCAGAGCGCGCACGGGACCTTGCGAAGATCGAGTTGGCCAAGGTCGTGGAAGGCAAGGATCCGGCGACGCTTCGGCACGAATTGCGAAATGCAATGTCCGTTTCTCAGTTGTGCGAACTCTACATGGAGGCCGCCTCAGCCGGCCTGGTTCTTGGCCGTAAGGGACTCCCCAAGAAAGAAAGCACGCTGTCAACGGATCGATCCCGCATTGACGCGCATATCAAGCCTCTACTGGGACAGCTCAAGGCCAGAGCGGTTACGCGAATGGAGATGGAACTGTTTAAGACAGGCCTCGTAACCGGAAAGACCGTCAGAGACGAAAAGCTCGGGCCACGGCGTCGGTCGATCGTCAAAGGCGGCAAGGGTGCGCTGACTCGCACATTAGGGCTTCTTGGGGCGATCTTTGCCTGGGGTATCGATAATGGGCATGTCGAGCAGAATCCGGTACGCGGGGTTCGTCGTTTTGCGGATGCGCAGAAGAAGGCACTTCTAACCGGCGATCAGTATCGCGCGCTGGCAGAAGCCCTTTATACACTTGAGCAGAAACGCGACCGCCACGGCGCACCCAGGCACAGCCAGATTGGAATCGCTGCCATTCGCTTCATTGCGCTGAGCGGTGTCCGGCGTGGCGAATGTCAACAGTTGCGCTGGGACGAAGTAGATGCTCTGGGAACTTGCCTCGCCCTTGGCGAGACCAAGACCGGACCATCGTTGCGCCCGCTCAGCCAAGCTGCATTTGCGATGATCGATGGTTTGACGCCTATTTCGGACTACGTGTTTGCTGCCAAGCCTGAGCAAGCGGGTTACCAGGGGCTACCTGGGCTCTGGGAGATGGTTCAGAAAACGGCGCGCCTTTCGGCTGAGACCGCCGCGGCCAGGCGCTGTGGGGAAAGGCCTCCCGAGGCCGGCCCGCTCGATGCCGTGACTTTGCATAGTTTGCGCCATAGCTTCGCGGGCGTTGCCGAACAACTCGGGGCGACGATTCCGACGATTGCAGCGATGCTGGGGCATCGGCTAAGCGGGATGACCGGCGGCTATATTCTGAAACGCGTGGATAGCTTGCTGATCGATGCGGCGAATGGAGTGGGCAACCACATCGCTGCGCTGATGCGTGGCGAGGCACCATCCGCGCGGGTGATACAGTTTCGTCCCAAGGGCAGGAGCGCAAGCTCAAAGACGGAAGCGAGAGTGCGAACCATTGAATGCCGCCAGATTTGACACCGTATAAGCTGATATGCGTTCTCCAGCGATGCTTTTATGGCCAGTTCGACGTGATTCATCGACGGCTGTAGAATCGCGAAATCCTCAGGAGCGAGATTCTTCAAAACATGGTTGCGAAGGTTAGATTGAGGCATGGCTCTTTTCCCTGACGGGCAAGAGCACGTGACCTCTCCCTGTCGGCTGCATCCGGATAAACGGCGACCGATATCAAAGCATAGGCCTCTACCGGCCGATTGGCAATTTGGGACTGAAAGAACTGCGTCTATCTCGACGCCTACGCCAATGAGACCGCTGCCTTAATCGCGGTGGCGACATCGGGCAAGAAGGCCGTGTCGAGTGGAGCGGATAGCCTCGTCGCGCTGAAGCTGGCCGGTGCGGTGCTGAAGTCGGCGACATCGGGCAAGCCCCGTCTGCCTCTACTAGCCCGTTTGAACTTGGCCCATTCTTATGAATAGGAGGGATCCAGGGTGAACAGGAGGACCCAGGTTAGACGGGAACCTTGACTGCTCAGCGATGCGGCGGCAGACGCACGCGATCGCTGGAGGTCACTGAGCACCCTACGCCTAACTGTCTCTCCAGCCTCCTACCTTGGCATCCCGCTTGGTGGCAGCAATCGCTTCAGGGCGGCGATGCGGAATGGCGCATTGGCGGCGCCGTAACCCTTGTAGCCGCCGCGGCGCTCAACGATCTCGAAGAAGAAGCCCTCGCCATAGCTGCGGCTGTAGAGCTGGAAGTATTCGCCTGCTTCGTCACGATCATAAAGGATGTTGCTGCCTTGCAGCCGATCCGTGAAATCAGGATCGAGGCCAAACCGGGCGGCCAGGTCATCATAATAATTTGGGGATATCTCCAGGGCGCGAAAGCCGAGAACTTCGAGCCGAGCAGCAGTGGCGAATATCTCCTTGCTAGCGAAGGCGATGTGCTGGACGCTGGAACCGAAGCTTTCGGCGATGAAATGCCCCGCCAGTGTCTTGCGGCCTTCGGCGCCGTTGAGGGTCAGGCGCATCCCGCCACCATCACTCTCCACAACCTGGCTGCGGACCAATCCGCCCGGATCGACGACATCGACCATCGGCGACTTCCTTGTCTGAAAGATAGACGTGTAGAAAAGCAGCCAGGTCAGCATGTCGCCGTAGTTCATCGTCTGCGCTACGTGATCTATCCGGATCAGGCCTGCTCCGCCATGCACGCCCGACGCGACGGGTTCGAACTCGACGTGCCAAACTTTTTCGAGTGCATCGTCTATGAAGTAGATGATGCCGCCGCCGACGCCGCGGATGGCAGGAATGATGAGTTCGCCAGGCCCCCGCTGCTCGGCGAATATCTCCGCCGCCAGCGTACGCGCCCGCCCGACCGTGGCGGCGGAATCGGCGACCCTCAGGCCCATCGCATACGCATTCGTGCCGTGCACGACATAAGAGGAATGAGCGAAGCCATCATGGCCGGTGTTGATGACAATGTTGATGTCACGTCTGTCATCCTGCCTCCAGACGGTCACGTCGCGGTTCTTGTGACGAGCCGACAACGAAAAGCCCATGGTCGAAAGGAGAGCGGCCAGTTCCTCCCCTTCCTGCTCATTGGCAGCGAACTCGATAAACTCGACGCCGGACACGGCGATGCGGTCGGGCATGGCAGGCACGTCGATCGCAAGCGCGGGTTCGGCGCGACGCACCTGGTCCATCAGGTAGACCAGCGAGCGTCGGCCGTCGACTGCGATCGATTTCGGCGAACCGCCGCGGAACTGATCGTTGAAGATCTCCAGCGACAACGGTCCATCATAGCCGGTCGCCGCCACCGCGCGCATGAAGTCGGCAACTGCCAGGTCACCCTCGCCTGGCATGGTGCGAAAGTGCCGGCTCCAGTAAAGCAGATCCATGTCGATCAGCGGCGCGTCCGCGAGCTGCACGATGAAGATGCGGTCGCCGGGAATGGCACGGATCGTTTCGACGTCGATCTTACGCGCCAGCGAGTGGAAGGAATCGAGAATGAGGCCGATGTTCGGATGGTCGGCGCGACGCACGATCTCCCAGGCATCGCGGTGATCGTTGATGTGCCGCCCCCAGGCGAGCGCCTCATAGCCGACGCGCAGCCCGCGTCGTGCCGCGCGCTCGCCGAGCTCGCGGAAATCGGCGGCGGCCCGGTCTATGCCGCCAAGCGCCAGCGGCGAGACGTTCGAGCAGACCAACATCAAATCGGTACCTAGCTGCTGCATCAGGTCGAACTTGCGCTCGGCGCGGTCGAAGGCGCGCATCCTCTGAGGCTCCGGCAATCCCTCGAAATCGCGGAACGGCTGGAAGAGGGTGATCTCCAGCCCGTGATCGCGCACCATGCGGCCCACCTCGGCGGGTGTGCCGTCGAAGGCAAGGAAGTCGTTCTCGAAGATCTCCACGCCATCGAACCCGGCCGCGGCTATCGCCGCGAGCTTTTCGCGAAGGTCGCCGCTGATCGAGACGGTGGCGATGGAGGTCTTCATCATTGTCGGCGCGTCACATGAGGGCAATCACCCGCGTTGGCCCGCCGGTCGCACCCTTCACCTTGGGAATGCCAAGGAAGAGACGCGCGCCGGATGGCGGGATCGCATCGAGATTTGCCAGGCATTCCACGCCCCAGCGGCCGCTGCCCAGCCATTCGTAATGAACCGGAAATGCTCCGCTAGAGTTGAGACCGGTATCGAGGGAAAGCGTGTCGACGCCGATGCCCTTGACCTTGCGTTCACTGATCAGGAAATGCGCGGCCTCGACGTGAAAACCAGGCGTATGGTTTCGCTTCTTGTCGTCGTTGCCGGTGAATTTTGGATCGCCGACCAGTTTGTGCCAGCCTGAGTTCATCACCACGCAACAGCCTTCCGGCAAGGGACCGTTCTTCGATTCCCAGGCCTTGATGTCGTCTGGCGTCAATGCGGTATCGGCATTCTCGGCGGCGCGTGCCGCGATGTTGATGACGGCGACCGGGACGATCAGGTCCGCGATCGGGATCAGATCGGCAGTCATTCCATCGGCGGAGAAGTGGATCGGCGCGTCCATATGCGTGCCGCTGTGCTCGACGATCGTCCAGCGATTGAGGTTCACCTTGTCCTTGGCGAAGGTGACAAGATGTTCGACGGTGAACCATTTTTCACCGCTGAAGGTTGGAAAGCCCTCATAGAGCGCGTGCGAGAGGTCGACGGTATCGGTGAAACTGATCGGCGCCGCCTGTGCCGGCCGCACCGCCGGAAGCGCGGCAGCCGCTGCCGCGCCAAGGCCCAGCGTGAATCCGGCTTTGAGCAAGCCTCTGCGCGTCGCATTTTCACAGATCGAATGAAGACATCCTCGAGGGCACATGCGATTTCTCCTTCCCCTTTGTTTGGTTCAAAATCCACGCACTTACTGTACTAACCAGTTCGTTCATTGGTCCCGCGGGCGATCCCTCGAACGGCATGACGGCCCGCTAAGCGTCGTCGATCAACTCCTTCAGCGATTTCACGGCGGTCGCGTATCCGCGAGGCCCGAGGCCGGCGATGACCGCGGTCGCGGCCTTGGAGACCAGCGAGCGGTGATAGATTTCCTCGCGGCGATGAATGTTCGAGATGTGCAACTCAATGATCGGCCCATTAAACATCTTCAGCGCGTCGAGGATGGCAATCGAGGTGAAGGAGAAGCCGGCAGGATTGATGACGATGCCGGCACCGTCATCAATCGCCTCATGGATCCAGTTGACGATCTCGCCCTCGAAGTTGGACTGGTGGAAGCGGAGAGGGCGTTCACCGGCCACCTCTCGGCAAGTGACCTCGATCTCCTCAAGCGTCGTCCTGCCGTAGATCTCTGGTTCGCGTGTGCCGAGGCGATTGAGGTTCGGGCCATTGATCACGAAGATCGGCTTCATCGCTCTACCCCCTCACCCCTGATAGCCAAGCAGCCGCGGCAGCCAGAGCACGAGCCCCGGAAAGAACGTGATCAGCGCCAGCGAGCCGATCATCGCGCCAAGAAACGGCAGTATATTGCGCACCAGGTCCCTGAACGGCACCTCGGCGATCCTGGTCATGATGAAGAGCAGCAGGCCATAGGGCGGAGTGACCAGGCCAAGCATGATGTTGACGACCACGACCACGCCGAAATGCACCAGATCGATGCCCAGGGCTCTCGCGGTCGGGATGAGCACCGGCACGATGACCAGCAGGATGGTCGTTCCCTCCAGCACGCAGCCCAGCAGCAGAAGCAGGATGTTGACGAGGATCAGGAAGCCGGTCGGCGACAGTTGCCAGGCCTGCAGCAGCGAGCTCACCGACTGCGGAATGTTCTCGACGGTGACCACATAGTTGAACACCAGCGCGCCGCCGATCAGCATGCCGATCGAGGCGCTGGTGCGGGCGCTGACCAGCACCGAGCTGTAGAAATCGGCAAAGCTGACGCTGCGATAGAGGACGGTCGAGACCAGCAACGCGTAGGCGCCGGCGACGGCAGCCGCCTCCGTCGGCGTCGTTGCTCCGCTGTAGATGCCGCCGAGCAGTACCACCGGCATCATCAGCGAGGGCAGTGCCTGCCAGGTGATGCGCGGCAACTCGCGAAGCGGCATCGGCGGCTCGACCGGAAAGCCGCGGACGCGGGCATGATAGGCGACGATGATCATTTGTCCCGCCGCCATCAGCAGGCCCGGCACGACGCCACCGAGGAAGAGGTAGCCGATCGAGGCGTCGGAGACGAGGGCGTAGACGACCATCGGGATGGAGGGCGGGATAATCGGTCCGATGACCGCCGTCGCGGCGGAGAGCGCGGCGGCGTAGGCCGGCGGGTATTTGCCGTCCTTGGTCATCATCTTTTGCATCAGCTTGCCGGGGCCGGCGGCGTCAGCGATGGCCGAGCCTGACATACCCGCGAAGATGATCGCCTGCGCGATGTTGACGAAGGCGAGGCCGCCGCGGAAGCGGCCGACAATAGCATTGCAGAAACGAAGCAGGCGCTCCGTCATGGAGCCGATGTTCATCAGCTCGGCGGCCAGCACGAAGAGGGGAACCGCGAGTATGATGTAGTTGGCGTACATGCCATTCAGCAGTTGCTCGGCGACGGTACCCATGTCGAGCCCGGCAAGCAGCAGATAGAGGATCGAGCCGGCAATCATGGCGTGACCGATCGGCAGCCCGAGAAAGGCGAGTGCGGTGATCGCGATGATCGAAAGGGAGAAGGGGCTGGCAATATTCACGTGCCAGACCCCATTTCCGTCGGATCCGGCCGCTTCGGAGCCGGACCGAAGGCGGCCTGCCAGGAAAGCCAGAGGTAGCGCACGAGCGTGGCGACGACGAAGATCAGATAGATGGAGAAGAGCCAGTCGAAGCGGAACTTCAGGTAGGCGGTGTGCTCCACCCTCATGAAGGTCACGTAGTCGAAGACTGCCGGCAAGGAGACAGTGTAGAGCACGATGAGCGCGGCGGCCGCGGCCAGGAACATGATGCGGCGGACCCTTGGTCCGGCCGATGTATAGAAGAGATCGAAGCGTATCTCCTCCTCCTCGCGGATCACGAAGGCGGCGCCCCAAAGCACCAGCCAGATCCACAGGATCACGCTCAGTTCATTGGTCCAGCCGATCGGGAAGTTGAGCAGGTAACGGAAGACGATCTGCAGGATGAATACGGCAAACATCAACGCCATCATGGCCGCGAGCACGACCTCGGCAAAGCGATAAAGTCCGCCGGCGATGGAGCGGGGGGTGGCGTTCAAGACGAGTCCCTTATAGCTATTGCTTTAGCTGCGGCCGGCTCCAGCCGGCTTTTGACCGCCGGAGCCGAAGCGCATCAGAGCGCGTTGATCTTCTCCACCATGCCCGCCGGCCAGTCTTTCGCCAGATCGGACGCCAGATACTGCTCCTGCACATGCTTGCGGAAGGCCGCGACGTCGGGCTCGTAGAGCTTCAGGCCCTTGCCCTTGAAGAATTCGACCAACTCCTTTTCCCGCGCCAGATGCTTGCCCGTCGAAAATTCGATGGCCGCATCGGCCGCCGCCTGGAACTTTGCCTGCTTCTCGGCGCCCATCTCGTCCCACACCTTCTTGGAGACGGTCAGCAGATCGAAACCGACGAGGTGCGACGTCAGCACGATCTGAGACATCACTTCGTAGAATTTCATGTTCTCGACATTCGGCAGCGGATTGTCCTGTCCGTCGATCGCGCCTGTCTGCAGGCCGGTATAGACCTCCGCATAGGCCATTGGGGTCGGATTGGCGCCCAGCGCCTTGCCGAGGAATTGCCAGGCGTCGCCGCCTGGCATCCTGAGCTTGACACCGGCCAAATCGGCGGGCGTCTTAATCTCCTTGTCGGGCTTGAGGCCCAGCTGGCGGACGCCGAAGTATGTGGGGCCAAGTACCCTTATGCCGAGTTGGTCTTCGGTCATCTTCTTCAGCTCCGCGCCAGAGTCGCTGGCAAAGAACTTTCTCATGTGGGCCGCATCACGGAACAGGTAGCCCGCGGTGACGATGGACCATGCCGGGATTTGCTTGGAGATGTCCTGCGGGGCGATGTTGCCCATTTCGAGGTTGCCGCGCTGCATGGCGACAAGCTCCGTTCCCTGCTTGAAGAGATTGCCGCCGTAGTAGCCCTCGAAGGTGAAGTCGTCCTTGATGGCGTCAGCGAATTTCTTCATCATCTCGGCGCGGATGTCCTGCTCCGAGAACACCGCCGAGAAGCGCAGCTTCGGCTTGTCCTGCGCAAAGGCCGGAAAGGCAGTGGCGGTCGCGATGAGACCGGTGCCGACCAGAAACTGGCGTCGGGTTGCGTTCAACGTCATGTCTTCCTCCCTGTTTCATTTCCATGTGTCTGATGGGGTTCGCCAACCCCTGCTCGTCGCGGAGCAGGCGCGTCGCCGAAGGCCGCGAAAGTAGCCCTCATTCGATCGATGTCCGGCACAATGCCGGTGAAAAGTTCGAAAGCGCGCGCCGCCTGATGGACCGCCATGCCCTCGCCGCTCAGCGTGCGGCAACCCCGCCGCCGCGCTTCTGCGAGCAGCTCCGTCTCAAGCGGGAAGTAGACGATGTCGGCAACCCAGCAATCTGGTCTCAGCAACGCCGGATGGAGGGGGATGCCCGGCACTTTGGCCATGCCGACCGGCGTTGCATTGACGATCCCGTCGACGCGTGCCGCTGCCGCTACGAGGTCGGAGGCAACTTTCACGCGGTCGGCGCCGAACCGCGATGCGAGCCGCACAGCCAGCGCGGCGGCTCTCGCTTCCCCGATATCGAAGAGCCGCAACTGTCCGACTCCAGTTTCAAGCAGGGCTTGAGCAACCGCCGCCCCGGCTCCGCCTGCGCCAAGCAGCAAAACGGCGTCACGCGCCACCTCTGACATCTCGCGCCGGAAGCTCTCTTTGAAGCCCCAGAAGTCGGTGTTGTGACCGATGCGGCGACCGTCGCTCAGCACGACGGTGTTTACAGATCCGATTGCCTCCGCCGCCTCCGACAATTCGTCGAGCAGCGGAATGATCTCCTGCTTGTATGGGAAGGTGACGTTCAGCCCGTCGAAGCCGAAATGCGCGGCGAATGCGAGTATGTCCTCCAGCCGCAAGACGCCGTCGCCCATGCGATCGACATCGAGCAGGCGATAGACATAGGGGATACCCCGCGCCCTGCCCTCGGCCTCATGCATTGCCGGCGTTCGCGACAGCTGGATGCCGCGCCCGATCAAGCCGACCAATGTGGGCCGCGGATCGGCAGCCGCATGCCGATCGGTCTCGATGCTGGCAGAAACTGACGCCAATCGACCTCCCGGACGCCGCCTTGCTCCTGGCAAGTTCCTCCCGGCATCACATGAATTTTGTACCGTCTGGTTAATTTCGTCAACAAGTTTGTACGAGACAGTTAATTTGCTAATAGCTGGTGCTGGAGTAAGCCTGCACTGGGAGAACTAGTCTGTCATGGACGACAAACCGGCAAACGGGCGAAGCGGCTGGAAGCAGGATCCGGCGGGGGTGCGCAAGAACATCCTTGCCGTCGCGATGACGGAGTTTGCCGCCAACGGTCTCTCAGGCGCGCGCATCGACGAGATCGCGGCCAAGACGAATACGTCGAAGCGCATGATCTACTATTATTTCGGCGACAAGGAAGGGCTCTACGGCAAGGTTCTGGAAGAGGCCTATCGCGAGGTCCGGGCCGGCGAACAAGAGCTCGAGCTCGACGATCTGCCCCCGATCGAAGCGCTAACGAGACTGGCCGAGTTCACCTTCGACCACCACAGCCGACATCCGGACTTCATCCGGATCGTCATGATCGAAAACATCCACCACGCGGAATACATGGGGCAGTCTGAGCTGATACGTCTGCTCAATGCAGGCGCCATCCAAAAGCTGGAGGCGATCTGCCGGCGTGGCCGCGAGGCGGGGCTGTTTCGTGAC
Source organism: Mesorhizobium waitakense (assembly GCF_056431085.1). Lineage (NCBI taxonomy): Bacteria > Pseudomonadati > Pseudomonadota > Alphaproteobacteria > Hyphomicrobiales > Phyllobacteriaceae > Mesorhizobium > Mesorhizobium waitakense. The sequence continues at coordinate 21,672 of NZ_JBWKME010000172.1, forward strand.
GACGTGACGCCGCTCGAACTGCACTGGCACATCAGCGCGTCGAGCTTCTTCAATGTTTCCAACCGTGCCACCTTCTCGCGCATCTTCGGTCATGACCTGTTTGGCGCCAAAGGCCAGGATGCATTGAAGCAACATATGGTCGAGATGGTTGTCGGCCTTGCGCTCAAGCCAGACCGGCGCTTACGTCGCTGATCCTTGAGGACGAAGTAACATCAGATGGTAGGCAGAACCAGCTAGCATGGCACCAGCGCAAAAAAGGCTGCCTCTCTATTTCGGTTTTGAAACCCGATAGCGAAGATGGACAACTCCGTGCTCCAGGGTCGTGGTTCCTATCAGACTGAGTTCGCATTTGCCGGCAAGCCCGCCGGGATATGAGAACATCCCCTGCACTCCCTGGTCAGCATCAAATGCTGGTGCCAAGGCCAGCGGGTTCAGTTTTCCGTTCATTGCTTCTATTTCTGACATGACAAGAACCGCCCAGCAGTGTGGGATGACGAGGCCCGATGAGTGTTTCCACTTCCTTACGACGCATTGTTCTGAATGTTCTAGCCCTCGGCGCTTGACACCGGCGTGTTGAGCAGCAGCTGCTTCCGTTGGAACGCGATGCCGCTCCCAGCGGCGTGGTGCTTGAGCACGTCAGTCAACTCTGCAGCGTGCTCGGTCCGGGCCCAGTCGCGCGACGCAAGGCCGCGTCGGCCTGGTTGCTGCATATTGCATGACGTTTGTTTCGGCACGCCGCTAGTACGACTTGCCGAGAGCTTTCAGGATAAAGCGAACCTGCTCGCGCAGGCCCGCTTCGATGTCTTCGCCATGTTGAAGACAGTGCTCGATCAGAATCGGGTGGAAGAACGGTATGAACGCGGTCTTGACCGCGCGTGCCGCCTCGGCGGGATCCTCGACCTTGAATTCGCCGGCTTCGATGCCCTCGCGGATGGTCGCCTCGAAGATTGAGATCAGCCGCTCGATATGCGCCTTGATGATCGCCCGGTTCTCCTGCATGGCGGCGACAATCATGTCGTGCATGCGCTTTTCCTTGATCAGGGTAGTCTTGCCGTGGTGGTGAACGGCGGTCAGAAGCCGGTTGAGTTTCTCGGAGGCTGGCGCGCTCGTGCGTGCGATCGCAAAGGCGATCTCGGCGACCTCGTTGACTACCCGGCCACAAATGGCTTCGACGATCGCACTCTTGGAGGGGAAGAAACGGTAGACGTTTGCTGTGCTCATGCCGAGCTCCGCGGCAATGTCTGCCACCGACGTCTTATGGTAGCCGATGCGGCGAAACTGCTCGTCCGCCACCTCCAGAATGTGTGCGCGCATTTCATCGGGATCAGTTCGCGCTCGGAGCGGACGATTCATGGATGTCTCCAGAATTGATGAGGCACGAACCTGCCGGACTGGCATGGACGATCACCGGTAAGTGGCAAGTTCGAGCCGTTGGCCTTGCCTTGGTCGGGCAAAGCCAACGGCGGGAACTTGAACGTGTCCTGCGATAACCGGCCCCTACTCAGCCGCCATTGCTGCTGGCACCGCCGGTTCCTGTATCGAAACCTCCTGGACCTCATCCGCGGTCGGCTTGATCCGGAACCACGCGACATAGAGCGCTGGAAGGAACAGCAGGATCAGCACCGTGCCGGCCGCCGTGCCGCCGATTAGCGTATAGGCCATCGAACCCCAGAAGACGGAGTGCGTGAGGGGGATGAAGGCCAGCACGGCGGCAAGTGCGGTCAGAATCACCGGCCTTGTGCGTTGCACCGTGGCCTCGATGACGGCGTGATAGTCGTCAAGGCCGCCGGTACGGTTCTCCTTGATCTGTTCCGTCAGGATCAGCGTGTTGCGCATCAGGATGCCGGCCAATCCTATCAGGCCCAGAATGGCGTTGAATCCGAACGGCTGGTTGAAGGCGAGCAGCATCGGCACGACGCCAACCAAGCCTAACGGTGCGGTCAGCACGACCATCGCCATCGTCGAGAAGGATCGCACCTGCAGCATGATGACGATCAGCATGGCGGCTATCATGACTGGGAAGACTTTACCCAGCGCGGTGTTGGCCTTGGTCGCCTCCTCGATAGATCCGCCCAATTCGATGCTATAGCCGGCCGGAAGGGATGCGATCAGCGGCTGAAGGGCCGTCATGATCTGCTTGGAAACCTCCGGAGGCTGGGTCGCCTCGTTGATGTCCGAGCGGATCGTGATGACCGGCGTGCGATCGCGGCGCTTCATGATCGGCTCTTCCAGACGGACTTCCGAATGGCCGATCTGATCGAGCGGGATCTGGCGGCCATCCCGGCTCATCAGCGAGAAATCCGCCAGCCGCGATGGATCCAGCCGCTCGCCGCCGGCGCTGCGCGCCACGACGGGGACATTGCGAATGTCTTCGCGCACTTGCGTGACGGGGATGCCGGTGAGGAGGAACTGGAGCTGCTGAGCCACCTCCGTCGGCGAAAGGCCGATGAGGTTCAGCCGATCCTGATCCGGGATGAAGCGCAGTACTGGCGTGCGATTGCCCCAGTCGCGATTGGCCTGGCGCACATCTGGGACGCCTCGCATGACGTCGAGGGCTTTCTCGGAGATGGTGTACAATTGCTGCGGGTCTGGCCCCATGACCCGGAACTCGACAGGGAACGGGGTGTAAGGTCCGAACACGAGTTGCGTAACGCGGATGCCCGCTTCAGGGGCAAGCCCTGTCGCAACCGCTTCACGCAGCCGGCGCTTCAAGGCCTCGCGCGCCTCCGCGTCCGGTGTCAGCACGACGATTTTGGCGAAGGCTGGATCCGGCAGTTCCGGCGCCATGGCGAAGAAAAAGCGGGGAGCGCCCTGGCCGACATAGCTGGTCACGATCTTGGCCTCGGGTTGGCCGCCAAGCCAGTGTTCCAGCTTCTCGACCGTGGCGGTCGTCGTCTCGATGCTGGTGCCTTCCGGCAGGCGAACCTCGACCAGCACTTCGGGGCGGTCGGATGTCGGGAAGAACTGCTGCTTGAGACCGCTCATGCCGACAACCGAAAGTGCGAAGACGATGCCGACGGCAGCGCAGGTCACAAACTTGTGGCGCACGGCAAAGGTGATGAGCCGGCGAAGGCGCCGGTAGTTCGGTGTATCGTATATGGCGTGGACGCCGCCCTCGACCGGTTTGATCGCGGGCAGCATCTTGACGCCCATATACGGGGTGAAGACCACAGCGACGACCCAGGAGACGATGAGGGCGAACCCCACGACCCAGAAGATGTTGCCGGCGTATTCGCCGGCCGTCGAGCGCGCAAAGCCCACCGGAAGGAAGCCGGCGATCGTCACGAGCGTGCCTGACAGCATCGGCGCCGCAGTATGGCTCCACGCATAGGCCGCCGCCTTGATGCGGTCCATACCCTCTTCCATCTTCACCACCATCACCTCGATGGCGATGATGGCGTCGTCGACGAGAAGTCCAAGTGCCAGGATCAGGGCGCCGAGCGTGATGCGGTCGAAGAACCGGCCGGTTTCCAGCATGATGAGGAAGACGACCGCAAGCGTCAGAGGAACGGCGGCCGCCACAACGATGCCGACGCGCCAACCCATGCTGATCAGGGCGATCAGCAGCACCACGCCGAGCGCCATCGCGAATTTGAGCATGAACTCGTTCACCGACGAGCCGATGTTCACCGCCTGGTCGCTGACCTTGGCCAGCGTCATCCCGAGAGGCAGCGTTTGTGCAATCGCCGCCGATCTCTCCTCCAGCGCCTTGCCGAGTTCAAGACCATTCCAGCCCTCCTGCATCACCGCCGCGAGCATGATGGTCGGCTCGCCCTGGTGACGGATGACGTAGGTGGCAGGATCCTCATAGCCGCGCCGGACCTCGGCGATGTCGGAGAGCTTCAGCGTCCGTCCCGCGGCGACGATCGGCGTGTCGGCGATCGTCTGGATACTGTCATAGGCGCCGTTGACCCGGATGTAGACCTGCGGCCCCTTGGTGTCGATCGAGCCCGCCGGCGTGACGGTGTTCTGCCGCCGCAAGGCGGCAATGATGTCCTGTGCCGACACGCCGAGGGTTGCGAGCTTAGCATAGGAAAACTCGACAAATATCTGCTCGGGACGTTCGCCGAGGATGTTGATCTTCTTGACGCCAGGCACATGCAGAAGGTCCTGGCGAATGGTCTCGGCTTGCCTGGCGAGCTCCCGCATCGGCATGCCTTTCGCCTTGAGGGCATAAAGGGCGAAGCTGACATCGGAGTATTCGTCGTTGACGAAGGGACCGAACACGCCGGGCGGCAGGTTGCGGGCTTCATCGCCGAGCTTCTTACGGGCCTGGTAAAACTCCTCCTGCACGCTGGATGGCGGTGTGCTGTCCTTCAGCGTGACCGTCAGATACGCATAGCCTGGCCGTGTTGTCGTCTCCACACGATCGTACCAGGTCAGCTCCTGAAGCCGCTTCTCCAGCGGTTCGGCGACGAGGTCCTGCATCTCGCGCGCCGTTGCGCCCGGCCATACCGTCGTAACCGTCAGGGTCTTGATGGTGAAGTTGGGGTCTTCGGCACGTCCAAGCATGAGGAAGGCGTAGGCGCCGGCGGCGACCAGCAGAATGATGAAGAAAAGGGTTACGGCTCGCTCGCGAACGGCGATCGCGGAAAGATTGAGGTTCATCAGTTGCTCCCGCTTCCGGAAGCGGTTCTGACGCGGGTGCCCTCCTGCAGGAGATGAGCGCCCAGCGCAACAATCGAATCACCGGAACTCAACCCGGAGATCACGGCGGTTTCGCTGGTCAAACGAACAAGCTTGACGGGCCGAAAATGTACGGTCGAGGTTGCGCCGTCCAGAATCCAAACGCCGGTCTTCTGGCCATCATCCAGCACGGCTCCAAGCGGCACCTGGACTTCCGGTTCACTCGCCTGGCTTGCAAGCCGAATGGTTACCGTCGCGCCAAGCGGTGCTGCCGCGGCCTCACCGTCGAGCACATAGCGGGCCTCATAGGTGCGGGTCTGGGGATCGGCAGCATCCGACAACTGTCGCAGATGCGCCGTATGCTGCCCATCGGCCCCGTACATCCCCGCCTCGGCTACCGAGCCTATCGCCGGCCGGATCGTTTCGGGAAGCGCGACAACCGCTTCGCGGGGACCGGCGTTCGCGATCCGAACCACGGTCTGTCCCGCGGTGACAACCTGTCCCGGCTCGCCAAGCGTTTCAACAACCGTTCCATCTGCGTTCGCATCCAGAATGGAATAGGCCGCCTCGTTCTGCGCGACCTTCGCTTCCGCTTCCGCGGCCGCGAGCTGTGCGGTCGCGGTATCAAGTGCTGCCTTCGCCTGCTCGTAACGCTGCGGAGTTGCAGCCAATTCCTTCTGGACCAGGACGGCATAGCGCTTTTCGTCGGCGCTCGTCTGAACCAGGACAGCGCGTGCCACAGCGACAGCGTTGCGCTTCGCGGTGAGCGCAAGAACGAGATCGGTGTCATCGATCCGCAGCAGCGGTTGGCCTGCCTTGACCTGTTCGCCGACGTTCACAAGCCGCTCGATGATCTTGCCGGGGACGCGAAACCCAAGATTGCTCTGAACCCTCGCCGCAATTGTGCCCGTGAAGCTGCGGTCAGATCCGGTGACCCCCGCTGCCGTCACCAGCCTGACCATCGGAGGTTCCTGCCTCGGGTCAGCCGCGGCAGTGGCCGTCTGCGTGCGAAGCGTAATGAATGCGGCCACCCCTAGCCCCACGACCAAGATGCTCCCCAATCCGATAACAAATCGCTTTTTCATGCCCATCGCCTTCTGTGAAAATAGATTGCATTCGTACTCTATAGCTGATATAGATTACGAACGCAATCAAAAAAGGAGACGGATGATGCGTGTGACTCGCAGCCAAGCTGAACAGAACCGGCAAACCGTGATCGATGTAGCCAGCCGGCTTTTTCGGGAGCGCGGATTCGATGGCATCGGCGTCAAGGATCTAATGGAGGGCGCCGGGCTGACCCAAGGCGGGTTCTACAAGCAGTTCGCGTCCAAGGACGACTTGGTCGCGCAGGCGTCCAGACGGGCATTGGAGAGCGCTGCGAACCGATGGTCGATGGCGGCCGCGGCGAGCCCTGAGGATCCGCTTGGCGCCGTGATCGACTTCTATCTCAGCGCAGGGCATCGCGAGGAAAGGATGGACGGCTGCCCGGTGGTTGCGCTTGGCTCGGATGCTGCCAGGCAAGGCGCCGAGGTGAAGGCATCATTTGAGGCCGGCATCCGAGAATACCTCAAGATGCTCGGCTCATGGGTTGGCAAAGCCGGCGGCGAGGAACCCGGCGACAAGGCCATGGCCGTTCTCTCGACAATGGTCGGTGCGGTTGTCCTCTCGCGCGCCGTCAATGATCCCGACCTCGCCAAGGCTTTTCTGGGTGCAGCGTCCGATCAAGTTCGCGAAGCAGTCGCGGCTTGAAAGCCGCACGCAGCGCCGGCGACGCACCCAAGTGATAGGAGAATAGATGCGACGGATCGTTGTTACGGGCATGGGAGCGGTCACGCCCCTTGCCGCACATGTGGAAGCCTCCTGGTCGCGTCTGCTGGCCGGTCGCTCGGGCATCCGCAGGCTGCCGGACGATGTCGTGGGAGACCTGCCGGCGAAGATAGGCGGCACGGTTCCTTCCCTGGAAGAGGATCCCGAAGCCGGCTTCGATCCCAATACCGTCCTGGCGCCGAAGGACCAGCGCAAGGTGGATCGCTTCATTCTCTTCGCACTGGCGGCAGCGGAAGAGGCGATTGCCCAGGCGAACTGGAAGCCGGTCTCGGAAAATGACAGGGTCCGCACCGCAACAATCATCGCCTCGGGGATTGGGGGGTTCCCCGCCATAACCGAAGCGGTGCGAACGGTCGATCAGCGCGGTGTTCGACGTCTTTCACCGTTCACGGTGCCATCCTTCCTGGTCAACCTGGCGGCAGGACAGATTTCGATCCGTCACGGCTTCAAAGGTCCGCTCGGCGCGCCAGTGACGGCATGCGCGGCCGGCATTCAAGCGATCGGCGACGCGGCTCGTCTTATCCGCGCCGATGAAGCTGACATCGCGGTGTGCGGCGGAACGGAAGCCTGCATTAATACGGTCAGTCTCGGTGGGTTTGCCGCGGCACGCTCTCTTTCCACGTCCTTCAATCATCGTCCTGAGGAGGCATCCCGCCCGTTCGACATGTCGCGCGACGGCTTCGTCATGGGCGAAGGCGCCGGCATTCTTGTGATCGAAGAGTTGAGCCACGCGCTTGCGCGCGGCGCCAAGCCGTTCGCCGAGCTCGTCGGCTACGGCACGACGGCGGACGCCCATCACGTCACTTCCGGTCCCGAGGACGGCGATGGCGCGCGTCGAGCCATGGAGATCGCGATTGCCCAGGCCGGTATTTCGGCACGCGAGATCAGCCACCTCAATGCGCACGCGACTTCCACGCCAGTCGGCGACCTGGGGGAAATCGCCGCGATCAAAAGCGTCTTCGGGGAAGATTACGGCATAGCGGTCAGCGGCACGAAGGCGGCCACCGGACACTTGCTTGGAGCCGCCGGCGGGCTTGGCGCGATCTTCGCGATCCTGGCGCTCAGGGATCAGGTGGCACCGCCTACACTCAATTTGAACACCCCTGATCCAGCGGGTGAAGGGATCGACTTCGTCGCCAACCGGGCCCGGCCAATGAAGATGGAGTACGCAATCTCCAACGGCTTTGGCTTCGGAGGGGTCAACGCCAGCGCGCTGTTCCAACGGTGGGATTGGCGCGCCGGTTGATTGAGATGCCCTTTCCTCATTTGCCGTCGCAAACAAAGAAGAGATATGAAATGCTAACGTCCACCAAATCCCAGCCAAGCCTCTTGCAAATATCGGACGCGCTCAGTCTGCGTTATGAAAAGAGCGGCAATGGCCCGCCATTGATCCTTGTGCATACGATCCGCACACAGCTTGAATATTTTCGCGACTTGGCGCCCCTCCTCGCCAAGTCGTATACGGTTTATGCCATCGATCTGCCTGGACACGGTCATTCGCCGATCGACCCGCTCGCACCCTTCGATGAGCCGTATTTCAGGCAAAGTGTCATCGGCTTCATCGAGAAGCTCAACCTCACCGGCGTCACGCTTGTTGGTGAATCGATCGGGGGTGCGTTGGCTCTGACGGTCGCTGCCGCCATTCCGCAGCGGGTCGAGCGCGTCTTCGCCAGCAATCCTTACGACTACGAAACCCGTTATGGCGATGGCCTGCGACGTGGCAACTGGCTCGCGAACCTCATCATCGGAAGTTTGCAGATCCCAATTCTTGGCCAGTTCAATGCGTGGATGGAAAATCAGATGATACTCGGCAAGATCATGGGTGGCGGATATCACGATCGGCGTAAACTGCCTTCCGAGCTTCTGGCCGAGTTCGGCCGGGTAGCGCAACGCCCTGGATATAAGCGCATCGCGCGCAAAGTGCTGGCAGGTTGGCGATCCTGGAGCGAGGCGCGGGACCGGTATCGGCTCGTCTCAACGCCCGTAACGCTCATCTATGGCGACAGCGACTGGTCGCGCCCCAACGAAAGGGAGCGGACCAGGGCACTGCTCCCCGACGCGCGCATGTTCACGCTCAAGGATACCGGACACTTTTCAGCGGTGGAGAATCCATTGGGCCTGGCACGCATCATACTGGGGAGCTAGCTGCCGAACCTCGACAGCCTCATGACGGGAGATGGCGACGCCTCGGCTGGCCCAGCAGGGGACGCGTCGCGGACATGAGCTTTGCTGCATCATGAGATGCAAGAAAATTCGAGCCCTACCGTTGTCATGTCTAGACCGTCGCGGCGACCTTCGCTGCAACGCCGGCGGTCCAACCCATGGCCGGATCCTGCCCGGCACCAGTCAGGGCGTTCAGTCCGCCGCGATAACCGGGCCGGCCATGTCGGCTTTCAGGCAAGTGCGAAGCTCAGCTCAACGGCCGACATTGGGCGCAGAGCTGCTGTTCGCATCGGGCTTGGAGGCGGTTGTCGTTGGTGGGCCCGGAGGACTTTTCCTAACTCTCAACGGTTGCGCTGACAGTGGGCTGCTACATCCTGATGCCGTCCCTTACTACAGAACATCCCCAGCAAGGTATTGAGAGCGACCATTTTGGGGCGAAGAGAATATGCCGAATATCTTCAAACGCTCTCTGGACTGTACATATCGAACCCGAAGGTTACCCGGAATACGCCTGCGTCGCGACCGGCGCTTTTCGCCTTCATCAGAGTTGCGATCGTCTCGAACGCGAAGCGTTCGATGGGATGCGATATGATCAGGGAGATCGTGCCATCGATTAATGCGGCACGCGTATCTTCAAAGAGTTCATAACCCACCACGACAAAGTCGTCTCGCTTGGGGGTGGCACGAAGTGCAGCGATGGCGCCGGTAACACCTCCGCCGGAAATAAACAGTCCACACATGTCCGGATGGTCTGTCAGTAGCTTTTCCACGTGCTCTCTCGCAACCACTGCGGATTCATAAGTCGGCAGCGGTTCAAGCAACGTGAAGCCAGAATTGTGTTCGCGGAAGTAGGAACGGAACCCGCTTTCGTTCATCTCTTGATTGCGCAGCCGATGGCTTCCGACGAGTATGCCGATCTTTCCGGGAAACCGCACCATCCGGTCGAAAGCCCACGCCGCAGCACGTCCCACCTTCCAGTTATCGAGGCCGACAAAACTGATATTCCCTTTTGCCGTCAGTGGACCGATGAGGGAAACAACCGGGACTCCTTTCTCCAGAACGCTGTCGATGGCATCGGCGACAACCGGGTGCTGTGGCGCAACGATCGCAAGGGTTTCGCACCGTTCACCCAAGGATATGATGTGCGACGCGACCTTTTCAGGGGTTAAGTCTTCAAGAAACTCCAGCGTCAAGTCGATACGGCCCGCCGAATAGGCCTCGGCGGCTTGGGTGATCGCATCGCCCAAGATTCGATAGAAAGTCCGCTCCTTGCGCTGCAGGAGAACGCCCAGTCGGTGCGTGATTTGCGGCGCTTTAACAGCATGTTTGATCGTACCCAGCCCGTAGAACCCGATCTCTTCGGCAGCTGCCGACACACGCTCCCGAGTATAGGTCCGGACTGACCCCGGCTGATAAAGAACGCGGTTTACTGTTGACACAGACACGCTTGCAGCCTTCGCGAGGTCTGGGATCGTGGGCCTCTTCATATCAAATAATTCCATTTTAGGCGAAGAAACCTTCAAATCATTTCATGAACTGAATGTTGCGAAGTGATTTGAGACGAATTTTTGAAGTTATTATGATCTGCGTTGACCTGAAAGATGTCAACGATGCATGCAAGTGTCGTTGACAGCACTCGACGATCTCAAGCCGTCAACGCTTTGGGGGAGGCCCATCGCAAAAACTGAAGGATGTAATCCAGCGCCTGTGCGCGGGGATTGCGGAAGTGTGAGTGCCTGCACGCCTAAACGGCCGATCGGCAAAAACTATATCTCGAGCCGCAATGATGTGGCTTTAACCTGAGGGAGGATTTCGACATGAATTTCACCAAAAAGATCGCAGCAGCGGTTATGGCCGCAATGTTCGCTTCCAGCGCCTATGCCGGAGACAAGGATATCGCTGTCATCGTGGGCTCGGCCCAGGACGGTTTCTGGAACATGGTCAAGAAGGGTGTCGATGACGCGACGCTGATGGTCAAGGCCAATGGCGGCACCGTCAACTTCATGCAGACTCAGAACTACGACAACTTTGGCCCGGACCTGGCCTCGCTGATCGAGCAGGCCGTGGCCCAGGGTGCAAAGGGAATCGCTATCCCGAACTGGCTGCCGGAATCGGAAACTCCGGCTCTGAAGGCTGCCCGAGACAAGGGCGTCGTCATCGTGTCCTTTAACGCTGGTCAAAGCGAAATGGGCAACTACGGCGCACTGAACTATTTCGGTTCGGACGAGTATCTCGCCGGTGTCGAAGGCGGCAAGTACCTTGCCTCACACGGTGCCAAGAAGATCCTTTGCCATATTCAGAACCCAGGCGCCGTAAATTTGGAAACTCGCTGCAAGGGCGTTCAGGACGGTGCCAAGGCAGCTGGGGCCGACACCTTCATCCTGCGCGTTCCTGCAAACCTCGATCAGGACATGAACGGCACCTCGGAAGCCATCAAGTCCGAGTTGATCGCGGATACCTCGATCGACGCGGTCATTACCCTGGCTGCATGGGCGGCTGACGCTGCAGCCAATTCCATCGAACAGCAGGGCCAGGCCCGCAAGATCCAGCTCGGAACTTTCGACATGTCGGCCTCGGTTCTGGACCGCATCTCGAAGGGTACCCAGACCTTCGCGATCGACCAGCAGCCTTACCTGCAAGGGTTCCTTGCAACCTCCATGCTGTTCGCCAACCTCAAGTTTGGTACGGCGATTGCAACGAAACCTGTTCTGACCGGTCCCGCTATCGTCGATGCTTCCAATGTAGCTTCGGCCATCGAGGGCGTGAAGCTCGGCGCACGCTGAGCCTGCTTGTGGGGACCCGGCCACGCGGTTGGTCGGGTCTATTCAAAGCAACATGAGGACTGAGGCCCAATGACCGAACCAAACTCAAACAATGATCCCGTTAACACCACAAGCGCTGAAGGTTCATCAGCCGGTTCTTCATTCAAGGCCTTTTTCCGCAGTCCTGCTGCCGGTGCTCTCATGGGATTTGTGGCTGTTTTCATCCTCTTTTCGATCTTCGGGTACAGCCGTAATTTCCTGTCCGTCGCAGGGCTCACGACCTGGGTGAATTTTGCGTCTCTCATCGGCATGATCGCCATCCCGGTCGGATTTCTGATGATCGCCGGCGAGCTTGATATCTCGACCGGAGCGGTCCTGCCTGCCGCGACGATGACGGTAGCCATCGTTTGTGAACACTATCATCTGCCTGAGGTAATCGGTGTGGCTGCGGCCTTGGCCATTGGGGCGCTCATAGGCTTCATTAACGGCTTTATCGTCACGCGTACCCGGGTACCGTCGTTCATCGTGACGTTGGCTACGCTCTTTGCAGTTGCCGGTTTGACCCTTTTTCTGTCTATTTTCTTTATCAACAACACGAATTCTTTCCACCATCCTCCAGAGTGGGCGAAATCGCTCTTTGGCGGCAAGGTCTATGGCTTCAATTCCTCAGTGTTTTGGTGGGCAGGCCTCATCGCCGCCTTCGCATTCTTCCTGCATTATTCGCCCAAGGGCAGCTGGGTTTTCGCCTTGGGCGGCGATCAGGAAAGTGCACGGAATGCTGGCATTCCGGTCGCGCGGCTGAAGATTGCGCTCTTCATGGTGTGCTCGACCTCGGCCGCCTTTGCTGGCGTCTTGCAGGTCATGACCTTCAGTTCGGCCACGTCACAGGCAAACTTCGGGCTGATCTTCAACACAATCATCTCTGTCGTCGTGGGCGGCGTTTTGCTGACTGGAGGCTTCGGAACGGTGATGGGCATCGTCTTCGGCGTGCTGACCCTGTCAATCGTCACTCAAGCAATCGGCTTTACCGAGATCGACCGGAACCTGTCCTTCCTCATTATCGGCGTCATGCTTCTGATCGCGGTTCTGCTGAACGACACTTTCCGTCATCTGGCGACCAGCTGGTCCGGGACCAAGAAGAAGTGAGAACGACAATGTCCGATAAGAAACCCGTTCTCGAACTGCGCAATGTCGACAAGTCCTTCGGTCCGATTGACGTTCTCAACGATATTAGTCTGAAAGTGGGTGAAGGCGAAGTGCTGTGCCTTCTCGGCGATAACGGCGCCGGTAAGTCGACCCTCATCAAGACGCTGTCTGGTGTCTGTCAGCCCACGCGCGGCGAAATCCTGATGGATGGCGAGACAACAGTTTTCTCCCGCCCGCGCGAGGCGCAAGAGCGCGGCATCGCGACGGTTCATCAGTTTGGCGGCACGTACCCCCTGATGTCCATCGGGCGGAACTTCTTCATGGGCGCCGAGCCGACGAAGGGTTTCGGTCCATTCAGGGTGTTCGATCGCAAAAGAGCCAACCGCGTCGCCGTTGAGGAAGTCCAGAAGATGGGAATTACACGGATCACCGACGGTGATCGCCTGGTCGGCGGGCTTTCCGGTGGTGAACGGCAGTCGCTGGCCATCGCAAGGGCAGTCTATTTCGGGGCCCGCGTGCTGATCCTTGACGAGCCAACGGCAGCCCTCGGTGTCAAGCAGGCGGCGCATGTGCTTCGCATCGTCAACGAGGCCAAGCGCCGTGGCCTGGCCGTCGTCTTCATTACCCATCAGGTCATGCATGCCATGGCTGTCGGGGATCATTTCGCTGTCCTTATCCGTGGCGCCATCGCCGCCGACTTCCGCAAGGGCGAGAAGACGCGGGAGCACATTGCCGACCTCATGGCGGGTGGCGAATCCATGGCGGATCTTGAAGCAAGTATCGAAGGAAATATGGAAACCCAAGGTGGTTAAACCACCGCCGCCAACTCATGGGCCGGGGGGAACACTCCGCCAGTTGCCGGCGGCTGAGTTCCCGCAGGGCGTTATTTTGTAAGCCCACCTGCAACGCGGGCACGGGAGGTGCTCCACACTCCCCTCGAAGCGAAGCGACCGGGTTGCAAGCAGCGGTCAGGTCTCAAATTCTCTCAAACCCGGTTTCAGGGCGAATAGTATGACAACGAGAATAGCCGTCATCGGCACAGGATTGATGGGAGCCGATCACGCGAGAATCGTCGCCGAGGAACTTCCAGGCGCGAGCCTACAGGTGGTCTGCGACACGGATGGGGCCCGTGCCCGCAAGGTTGCTGATGCCTTTGGCGCGGCGGATGTTGCCAGCGATCCGGAAGGCGTGATTGCCCGCGGCGATGTGGATGCCGTGATCGTGGCAAGCCCCGATTTCACCCATGCGCCCCTGTCGCTCGCCTGCATCCGGGTCGGCAAGAAGGTGCTCTGCGAAAAGCCCCTTGCGCAATCGTCCGCCGAATGCCTCGCGGTCATGCAGGCCGAGCAGAAAGCCGGCCAGCGCTTTGTGCAGCTTGGTTTCATGCGGCGCTTCGACCAGTCCTATATCGAGATGCGGCGCGCCATTGCGGATGGCACGCTGGGCCGCCCGCTGATGATGCATAATTTCCACCGCAATGTGGAAACGCCTGCCGCCGATTTCACCGGCGCCATGGCGATTTCCAATTCCGCTCCCCACGAATTCGATGTGGTGCGACACGTGCTGGGCACGGAATATGCCGCAATCTCGGCCTTCCAGGCGAAGCGCTCTGATGGGCTGGTCGCTCCGGTCGTCATGGTTCTGGAAACGACCGATGGCCAGATCGTCAATATCGAGATCAACAATAACGCGGCTTATGGCTATGACGTGCGCGCCGAACTTGTCGGCGAGAAGGCCAGCATCGCGACGAACCATGTGGCCTATACCCGACTGGACCGGGCGCTCGGCACCCATGCGGCTTACGAGGCAGACTGGCGCGGCCGCTATTTTGAAGCCTATCGCCGCCAGAACCGCGCCTTCCTGCGCTTTGTCGAGACGGGCGAATTCCCCGCCATCGCGTCGAGCGGCTGGGAAGGCTATGCCGCCGCCGTGGTAGCCGAAGCGGGCGTCAAAGCCCTCATCGAAGGGCGCAGGCAGCCCGTTTCCATGATTGAAAAACCGGAGTTCTACGCATGAAACTGGGTTTCGTATCCGACAGCCTCGGCGAACTCCCTTTCCACGAACTGCTCGACCATGCGGTGCGCTTGGGCGTCTCCGGCGTCGAGGTCAATACCTGTGGCTGGTCGACCGCTCCACATTTCGATCTCAAGTCCATGCTTGGCAACAAGGCCGCGCAGCGCGATTTTCTGAAGGCCTTTTCGGATCGCGGGCTCCAGGTGATCAGCCTCAATGCGAATGGCAACACGCTGCACCCGACTGACCCGGCACAGGGCGAGGGTTTGAGGGACACCATTCGCGTGGCGGGTGAGCTGGGCATCGGGACCGTCTGTACCATGTCGGGTCTTCCCGCTGGAAACGCTACCGATACCATGCCGAATTGGGTCGTCTCCTCCTGGCCGCCGGAAACGCAAGCCATCCTGAAATACCAGTGGGAAGAAAAGCTCTTTCCCTTCTGGACAGAGATTGTCGCGCTGGCCAGGGAAAACGGCGTCGAGAAGATCGCGCTGGAGCTGCATGGCAACCAGTGCGTCTACAATGTTCCATCGCTCTTCAAGCTACGGAACGAAGTGGGCACGATCATCGGTGCAAATCTCGATCCCTCGCATCTCTTCTGGATGGGGGCCGATCCGCTGGTTGCGGCGGAGGCACTAGGGAATGCCATCTATCACGTCCATGCCAAGGATACATTCCTCAACGCTCCCAAGCAGGCGGTTGCCAGCCTGCTCGAAAACGGCAGCCTGATGGATATTCCCGCCCGTTCCTGGTCCTACATCACACTCGGCTTCGGCCATGGCGAGGAATGGTGGCGGCAGTTCTGCTACCGGCTGAAAATGGCCGGTTACGACGGCTGGCTCTCCATCGAGCACGAGGACGTGGTCCTCAACTCGCTGGAAGGGCTCGAAAAATCCGTTGCGCTGCTCAAGGGTGTCATGCCTGCCGCTCCGGCCGACTACAAACCACAAGATATTTGAGACCAACAATCTAACTCTCGAACCAGGATACTGATGATGACAACGGCCCCTGAAACCTCGGGACCTTTTACGCTCGCGGTTTGCGCGGAAATGGTGTTCCGCTCGCTGCCCGTGGTCGACCGCCTCAAGCGGATCACCGAACTCGGCTTCGTCGCTGAAATCTGGGACTGGACGAAGCACGACATCGCGGCGCTGGCCAGGTCCGGCACCTCGTTCTCCTCGATGACCGGCTATGTCACGGGGACACTAGCCGATGACGCAGGCGCGGACGAGCTGATCAGGACAGCGAAACTCTCGATCCCAGTCGCCAAGGAACTGGACTGCCCGCGGCTCAATCTGCACGGCACCGGGCTCGACGGCCAGGGTCTTCCGGTCGTCAAGTCCGAGGGGGTGACCGGCGCGATGTGGCTCAAGGCGCGCGATACGCTCGAGCGCATCGCCGACCTTGGCGAGCAGGAAGGCGTGACCTTCGTCCTCGAAAACCTCAACGAGGCCGTCGACCACCCGAAAACGCCTTTCGCCAAGGCCGCCGACACGATCTCGCTGGTCTCGTCCGTCAACCGGCCGTCGCTCAAGCTCAACCTCGACCTCTATCACGCGCAGATCGGCGAAGGGAATCTGATCGAACTCTGCCGCCTGGCGTTTCCCCATATCGGCGAGATCCAGGTGGCCGATGTTCCGGGACGCACAGAGCCCGGCACCGGGGAAATCAACTATCCGGCCATCGCCCGCGCCCTCGACGCGATGGGCTATCGCGGCGTCATTGGCATGGAGGCATGGCCGTCGGGCGACGACGAGCTCGCGCTCAGCCGCTTCCGCCAGGCTTTCACCGTTTAGTCAGCCACTCTTTCATCGATCAAGTTTCGGAGCATCAAATGCCTGCCCAACGCCCTGTGAACGTCGCCCTAATAGGGGCTGGCCGCATCGGTTCCTTTCACGCCGAAACCATCGCGCGCCGGCTTGTCGACGCAAACCTGATCGCGATCGCCGATCCGGCCGAGGGCGCGGCGGAAGCGCTTGCCGCGAAGCTGGAGGTTCCGACCGCCGTGACCGACGTCTCGGCGGTGCTCTCCGACCCGGCGGTCGAAGCCGTCGTCATCGCATCGCCGGCGCGCTTCCACGCCAGTCTTGCCGTTCAGGCGGCCGAGGCCGGCAAGGCCGTGTTCTGCGAAAAGCCGAT
Source organism: Mesorhizobium waitakense (assembly GCF_056431085.1). Classification (NCBI taxonomy): domain Bacteria; kingdom Pseudomonadati; phylum Pseudomonadota; class Alphaproteobacteria; order Hyphomicrobiales; family Phyllobacteriaceae; genus Mesorhizobium; species Mesorhizobium waitakense. The sequence continues at coordinate 38,348 of NZ_JBWKME010000172.1, forward strand.
GGCGTTGACCCTCGAAGAGGCCGATCGCGTCGTTGCCGCCGCGTCCAGTGCCCGCGTGCCGCTGCAGGTCGGCTTCAACCGCCGCTGGGATCAGGCATTCGCCGAAGGGCGCGCCGCGATCGATGCGGGCAAGGTGGGAACCCCGCAGTTGATCCGGTCGCTGACGCGCGATCCCGGCCCCTATGGCGGCAGTCCGGAAAGGACGCCACGCTGGACGATCTTCTACGAGACATTGATCCACGACTTCGACACGCTTGTCTGGCTCAATCCCGAAGCCCGGCCCGTCGAGGTGACGGCAATAGCCGATGCGCTCGTGCGTCCCGACTTCAAGGACAAGGCCTTTCACGATACGGCTGTCGTCACCATCCGTTTCGACAATGGTTCGATCGCCGTAGCCGAAGCCAATTTCTCCGCCATGTATGGCTACGACATTCGCGGCGAAGTCTTCGGTTCAGGCGGCATGATCACCATGGGCGACGTGCGCCGTTCGAGCATGACCCTCTTCGACAGGAATGGCGTCTCCAGCGATACCTGGCGGCGTGACACCGATCATTTCGTGCATGGCTACACCGCGCAGCTCGCAGCTTTTGTTGGCGCAGTTCGCAGCGGCGTGGTCAAGGGGCCAACCGGTCAGGATGCGCGCATCGCGCTTGCGATCGCTCTTGCATGCATCAAGTCGGTGGACGAGAGGCGCACCGTCTCGATGAGTGAAATCTGATGGATGGCGCGGAGGTCGGAACATGTCCGTTTCGGAAGATGGAGCCAATCGGGCGGCGAGTTTCGCAGACCTGAAAAGATGGGTCGCTGGTCGCGAGATCGTTTTCCCGCCGCAAGTCAAGAAGTTGGCGGCGGCCGCCTTCGCACATCCTGAGCTCCTGGCCTTTGAGAGTGCGAACAAGATCGCTGCGCAAACAGGCGTCTCGAAGGCGACAGTCGCTCGATTCGCCAGACTCCTCGGCAATCGAAACCTTAAAGAGGCCAGGCGCATCTTTCGCGACGAACTGCGGCGACGCAATAGATAGGCGTCTGGCGAGAGAGCGGGTTAGGTTTTGCGCAAAATTGATCTCTTGAATGGTCGTGCACGGTGCACAGCGGATGTATCGCGTCCTACGTCCCTCTGGCGCCGTGGGCGGCCGTTGGCAGCCATAAGCATGGAACCGGTTGAGCGGCCAGGCTGGATCCGCGCCAGGAACGTTGGTCCGATCAATGTCGTGTCGAATTGGCGCACAGGGGCTTATAGGAGCGTTGGTAAGGCAAAGTATACTGGACACCCTGAACGGTAGCAGGCGGCATTATCGGGTCTGGAGAACCATCGCCCCGAATACAACGCCACTTCATGCGTCGCTCCGCCAGCGCTGACGGTCAGCGTTGCGTTCATGTGGATGACTGGAGCAGCGACCTGTCAGCGACTGTCGTTCCGCTACCCGTGGCGTCGAACGTCTGTCGCGCCGCGGTTACGTCCGGCAGTTTCACAAGTGTCCACTTGTGCAGTTCCCGAAGCGGCTCCCGCAACGTGCGTCCTAGCGGCGTGACTTGATATTGCACCGCGACCGGGGAAAGCGAAATCACCTCTCGGGCTATCAGGCCGTTGCGCTCCAGCCGGCGGAGGCACTGGGTGAGCGCCTTCTGGCTCACGCCTTGGAGCCGGCGACGGATCGCGTTGAAGCGCTGCGGACCGTCATCAAGCACGGCCAGCACCATCATCGACCATTTATCAGCGATCTGATCGAACAGGGCCCGGCTGGGGCAGTCCGACGAGAAGCAAAGCGGTTCGAGGTCAAGCATGCCGGTTTCCTTCGATATACGTAGGCGACTTGAGGTGCCTAATTGACGCTAGGTCTACATAATATACCTGTAGGGCCCATCGAACACAATGGAGTTCCTGTTCATGCCTCGTCCCGATACCAGTAGCTTGTTTCGTCCCCTCACCATCCGGTCGCTTGAATTAAAAAACCGCATCGTAATGGCGCCGATGACGCGCCTCTTCGCGCCTGAAGGCGTGCCGAGCCCTGCGAGTGCCGCCTACTACCGGCGGCGGGCGGAAGGCAGTGTCGGGCTTATATTGTCTGAGGGCACCGTGGTCGATCGCCCCGCCTCGCGCAATGATGCCGGGATTCCATTCTTTCACGGTGACCAAGCATTGGCAGGGTGGAGGAACGTGATCGATGCGGTTCACGGTGCTGGCGGCCGCATGGGACCACAAATCTGGCACACCGGAGCCGCCCGCTACATCAACGGCTGGGAGCCCGATGCGCCGGTAGAAAGCCCGTCCGGCCTCGATGCCCCGAGTGATCCCCGCGGCGTCGCCATGACCGAGGAAGACGTTGCCGATACGGTCGCAGCCTTTGCCAAAGCGGCGGCGGATGCCAAGCGGCTTGGCTTCGACACCGTCGAGATTCACGGCGCGCACGGCTACCTTATCGACCAGTTCTTTTGGGCGGGAACAAATTTGCGTACCGACCCCTACGGCGGCCCGACAATCAAGGACCGCTCGCGCTTTGCTGGTGAGATTGTCAGCGCGGTGCGCGAAGCAGTTGGTCCCGATTTCCCGATCATCATGCGCGTCAGCCAGTGGAAGCAGCAGGACTACAGCGTGCGCGTCGCGGACACGCCCGCACAGATGGAGAACTGGCTGCTGCCGTTGGTCGAGGCGGGCGTCGATGTCCTGCACGTTTCACAGCGTCGCTTCTGGGAGCCCGAGTTTCCCGAGGTCGACGGCGAGAACGGTCTCAACGGCGCAGGCTGGGCCAAGAAAGTGACCGGAGCGGCGACGATCAGTGTCGGGTCGGTCGGCCTCGACAACGACGTCACCAACGCCTTTGCCGGTAAGGGCTCAACCTCAGCCAGCCTGCACCGCCTCATCGAGCGAATGGAGCGGGATGAGTTCGACCTGATCGCTGTGGGCCGGGCTCTGCTCAGCGATCCCAACTGGGCCGCCAAGGTCGAAAACGGCGATCATACGGCCTTGAAGGGCTTCGACGCCGCCGCCTTGGCTGAACTGGTCTGATGTGGGCGGGACGGCTGGACAATAACTTCTTGCCGTCCCTCCAATTATCAGGAACTCGGCGGCAAATCGCCAAACATCATCCTGCGTAGCGCCGATCTCGCATCTGCTGTCAAAGGCCGGGTGGCCCAGATGATGCTCAACTGCGGGCAGTCCTGCAGCGCGCCATCGCGGATGCCGGTTCACGTTGATCAGGTCGCCGAAGCGATCGGCTATGCGCGCACGGCGGCCGAAGGCTGGTCGGTCGGACATCCTTCATCCAATGCGAAGATGGGGCCGGTGGCCTCCGAGGCGCAGTGGACCAAGATCCAGCGTCTGATCCAGGCTGGAGTTGATGAAGGGGCCGCGTTGGTGACCGGCGGGCTTGCCGCCCGGATGGGCTTGCGACCGGCTTTCTCGCGCGAGGAAATCTTCGGTCCGGTACTGGTCATCATCGCCTATTCTGACGAAGAGGAAGCCGTGAGGATCGCCACCGACACGACCTACGGGCTTGCTGCCTATCTGCAGGGCAAGCGGGGCGATGCCGAGGCGACGGCGCGGCGCTAGCGTGCCGGTCAGATCTACGTCCACAACGTCGGTCTGTACCTGGCCGCTCCCTTCGGCGGATACAAGCAGTCGGGCAATGACCGGGAGTAGGCCCGATGGCATCGGTGGACCTCAAAGCTTCCGAAAAGCCGAGAGGTGTTCGCTCAGCCAGGCACCTACCGATCGTGATGGGCCGAGAAGGAAGATCTTCGTCAGCGACGAACAAGTGCGGACAGGAAAATCGAGCTACAATCAATTACACTTGCGCCATTTCTGGCGCATTGATCGCCTGCCTGATCTGGCGAATGTCCCGCGCCGGCGGTGCGCCAAATTGGCGAAGGTACTCCCGGCTGAATTGCGACGAGCTCTCGTATCCGATCGCGAACGCCACGTCGGAGGCGTTGCGCTCGCCCGCAAGCAACAGGTGTCGCGCTTCCTGTAACCGCAGCTGCTTTTGATACTGGAGCGGACTAAGTCCGGTCATTGCCAGGAAATGGCGGTGCAAGCTGGCACGGCTCATCCCGCTCGCATCGCATAAATCCTCGATGCGTAAGCGAGATTTGTAATTGTCCCTGATCCACCCGACGGCCCGTCGGACACGATTCAGCGCGCCGTCCGGATGCGCGATCTGACGCAACAGCTTGCCCTGCGGACCCTGCAGCAGACGATACATCAATTCCCGCTCGATCATGGGTGCGAGCACGGGGATATCGGCGGGCGTGTCAAGTAAGGACAGCAGGCGAAGCAACGTCTCTCGAAGCGGAGCGGTCATCGGATTGATCGCGATGCCGATATCCTGGAGATCGTTTTCCCGCACCGCCGGCATGGCAGCCACCATTTCCGCCAGCAAGGCGGGGTCGAGGTCCATCGAGACAGCGACATAGGGCTGTCCCGGCGGCCCAGAGTTGACCGATTAGGGGCAGGTCGAGAGCGCTGATGAGATATTCGGAGCTGTTGTAGCTTCGGAGACCATCCTTGATGGCCAGCTGCTTCGAACCCTGCAGAATGAAACAGATCATCGATCGGTACGGGCATGGCGCCACGACGGATGTACGCTCGACGCAGATACCGACCCGCGGCAGCGGCGTGACGGTCAATCCCCGTTGGGCATGGCGAAGGGCTATGTCGAGATGTTGCGCAAGATCGTGGGCCATGCCGCAGTATGCCACTTCCCTGCCGGCGAGCAAAGCGGTTGAGACGATCAGGCAGTTCTTTGAGCGTATCGGGCGCGTCGGCGATCTCCCAATCGACTATCTCGGGATCATCGAGCGTCGGCAGTTTTTCCTTTCCGGCGCGGACCTTAGACAGAGGCAGACCATGACCGATCAAATTGCGCTCATCACTGGCGCCAGCCGTGGCCTCGGCCGCAACATGGCGCTCCATCTCGCCAAGCGCGGCATCCATATCATCGGCACCTACCGCAGCGGTGCGGCGGAAGCCGACACGCTGCAGCAAGAGATCGAGGCGCAGGGCGGCAAGGCCGCGATGCTCGCGCTCGACGTCACCGACACCACCAGCTTTCAGGCGTTTGCCGCTACAGTGGCCGCCACGCTCAAGGCCGATTTCGGTCGCGAACGGCTCGATTTTCTTGTCAACAATGCCGGCAACGGCCTCTTTGCCAATTTCGATGAGGCAACCGAGGAACAGTTCGACTCGCTCGTCACCACGCATCTGCGCGGACCGGTCTTCCTGACTCAGAAGCTGCTGCCGCTGATCGGGGATGGCGGGCGCATCCTGAACGTGTCGTCCGGCTTCGTGCGTTTTACCCTACCGGGATACAGCCTCTATGCGGCGATGAAGGCCGCGGTTGAGGTGCTGACCCGCTACATGGCGGTCGAACTTGGCGCGCGCCGGATCCGGGTGAACGCGATCGCGCCCGGCGCCATCGCGACCGACTTCGGCGGCGGCGCGGTGCGCGACAACGACGATGTGAACGCTTACGTCGCGCAGGGGATCGCCCTGGGTCGCGTCGGGCTGCCGGACGATGTCGGCGGCGCGGTTGCGGCCATCCTGTCCGACGATATGGGGTGGGCGAACGGCACCACTTTCGACATCTCCGGCGGACAGCTGCTCTAGCCGGGAGCACCATCCCGGTCCGCTCCTCCCCCGACATCGAGAGACAATCATGCCCAACGGCAAGCTCACGCTCATCAGCCATCCGCTGTGCCCGTTCGTTCAGCGAGCGGCGATCGTTCTTCTTGAAAAAGGTGTTCCTTTCGAAAGAATCGACATCGATCTCGCTGCAAAGCCGGAATGGTTCCTCGCGCTTTCGCCGACGGGCAAGGTGCCTTTGTTGACGGTGCGCCAGGCAGATGGAACCGATGTAATCCTGTTCGAAAGCATGGTGATCTGCGAGTATATCGAAGAAGCCGAAGAAGGGGCGAGCCTCTATTTTCCGAATGCACTATCCCGTGCGCAACAGCGGGCATGGGTTGAATTCGGAACGGCCGCCCTTTCCGAAACCTGGCAGTGGCTTAACCACCCTGATTCCCGGACAGCCGATGCCAAAAGGGTGGTTCTCCACGACAGGTTTCGGCGGATCGAAGCCGTACTAGGCAAAGGCCCGTACTTCTCCGGATCGATGTTCAGCATGGTCGATGCAGTGTTCGCACCTGTTTTCCGCTATTTCGATTGCATCGATCCGGCTGTCTCGGAGGCGATCTTCAACGACCTGCCCCGCGTTTTTGCGTGGCGAGCCGCCTTGGCGTCGCGGCAAAGCGTTATCTCGGCCGTTCGAGAGGACTACGCCGACCTGTTCCAGCAGCACCTTCTCCAGCATGGGGCCGCGCTTGCAAGCTCCCAGACATCGCGGCCTTTCGCTCACTCCAAAAGATAGAGGACGCAGTGACCTGAGACCCATTCTTGCTCCAGTTCAATGGAGAGTCCGGGGTTTCATTGCTGGCCTGCCGAAATGACGTCCTTGGTCCATGCCTCGCAGGATGTGCTCATGCGGGAGACGAGAGAAGCCATCAAATCGGGCTGTCGCAGAACCAGGGATAGCAAGGCGTGCTATCCGGAAATCCGCCCACTCGATCGGTTGCTCTCGTTCAACCTCTCAGGAAAGAAACCCGCAGGTTCAAATCACGGCACGCAAGAGCATGAGGTTCAAAATAAGGGGCCAAGAACCCGCCGTACCATTGGCCGGGATCGAGCCAATCACCAAGCTCGATTTGTAGCACAATAGGTATCGCGATATGTAGCACAGTCACGGCGACTGTCACGGACGCCCCCTAGTCTAGTGGTTAGAATCTGGCGGATGGTCCCCATCCGGAGCGGACCTCCGGGGGACCGAGACGGGAGGAAAGCCGACGTGTGCTCACGCGAACAGGTCAGCCAAGATCAGGAAGATTCCCACCTGTGCGACGAGCCAGCAGATGGGGCGCACGCCTGACGGCGCGAAGGCATATGCGGGAACATAAGCCAGCCGGCCGACGACGAACATCCAAGCTCCGACGACGGACAGTGATCCAGCGGCATGAGCTGCATGCACGAGAAACAGCGCAGCGACGAACTGCGGAAATATCTCAAGCAGGTTGCGATGAGCCCGAACGAAGCGGCCGCTCAGTCCAGTCACCTCAGCCGGTTCGTCACGCGGCCCTGCGACCCAAGCCCCTCCGAGCTGACGAAGCGTCACAACGCTTGATATGGTGAGTTGCACCGAAGCTAGCAGCAGGGCTGCGAATAAGGCCCAGAGATCGCCCGTCATCACTGTCCCATCCGCCCCTTCAGCCTTTCATCAACGCACGCCGGATCTCGATCCGCAACGGGTCGAAGATAGCCACACCTTGAGGCCGTGAAGCGAACTCCTAGCGGATTGAAGCCAATATATGGTGGCCTCGGCTTGCAGCGGCAATGATTTTATCTGGGTCAGCGGTCCAAATGAAGGGCCGTGGCTCTTGGTTATGATCGGCGACGAAGCGGTTGATGGCGGCCTCGAGATCGACGACGCCCTTGAAGACGCCGCGCTTGAACCTGCGCTCGGTCAGGACGGCCACGCAGAACCGGCGAGACGCTGGTGCGCTGCAGGCCGGTCGCGGCGGCAATCCGGCTCGGCGTGGCGGAGGCCTCGCCCGTCAGAAACCGCATCACCATGCCTTCGGACTGCGACAGCGACAGTGCGCGTTCGTCGCTGTAGCCGCGGAACTGGATTTCGCGGGCAACGATCAGAATGAGATCGGCCAGGTCGGCCCAACGCTGCTCGGCGCTGGACCTAGCATTACAGTTGCATTTTAGATTTTAGGTGAGCTCGTCGCGCGGCAGC
>NZ_JBWKME010000173.1:0-2063 GCF_056431085.1 Mesorhizobium waitakense
CGACGTCAAGCAGGACACTGGCAATCGGTGCAGACTGTCAAGATAAGGCGACCAGTTCCTCGCGAGCATAGACCTTGGAGCCGAACGAGCCGGAGAGATCGCGGGCAAGGCGCGAGGGGTGGCCGGTCCAGTGGCCAAGCTCGTGAAAGCAGGTCCTGTAATAGTCGATCTGCTTGAAAAATGCCGGCTGCGGCGGGACCTGAATGCAGTCGCTACCGGGCATGTAGAAGGCGCGTTCGCCGCCGATGCGCAAATCGGCGCCGCTGGAGCGGATGAGCGCTTCGGCCTGCGGGATGATTTCGCGTTCGGGTAGCGGCTCGGCGGCGGCGCGAACATGCTCGGGCAGGCCGTCGCACTGAGCGACATTGAAGACGGTGAAGCGCTTGAGATAGGCAATTGCCCGCGGCTCCTCGCCATCGTCGCTGGCGCGTTCTTTTTCGTCTTTGGGAACAAAGCGGTCGGCATGCACGATGGTCGTGCCGCGCTCGCCCTTGCGGACATTGCCGCCAAGGATCAGCGCCTGCCGGAAGGTCAGCCAGTTCTGGCAGGGATAGCCGCGCTCGATGACGGCGCCCCACAGGATCAGGATGTTGATGCCGGAATAGCAGCGCCCGGTGGCGGCGTTCTTGGGCAGGCCGAGCCCGGCATTGGCCCTGCCCCAAGGCTTGACCCATGGCACGGTGCCGCGTTCCAGCTCGGCGACAATGCGGTCGGTGATCTCCTGATAAAGGCTGGCGCCCGGGCGCCCGCCTGCCCTTGCGTTGGCGCAACGCTTACTGTTTGAACGCATCGTTTTATCCTCCGCTCTTCAATCGCACGCCTTTCCCCGGAAGCGGGGTGGGCGGCGAAACGCGACCGGAAAGGCCCGCCGTCGGAGGCGAACCGCATCCGAAGGACCGGAACGAAGTGGAGGACCCGGAGCGACAGCGAAGGGTTGCGGATTGCCGCGGCGGGCCTAGAAGGGAGTGCCGCCCACCCCGCGCCGCCGGGAAAGGCAGCTAACCCAAGACCGCGCCGGCCAAAGGACGGCGACCATCGGCAGCCGCAAGGCTGCTTTTGCGCCAGGGGGCGAAGCCGGATGGCCGAGACCGCCTGAGCCTGCCGAAGAAAAGCGGGCTCGGTTCACGAGCACCCGGTGCGCGCCAAAGGCGCGCTGGCGCCCAGGTTTGGGAGATCAAGTCGCCAAGCTCAAACCCTATTTCTTCGACGGCCTGATCAAATCGCAGGGATCAAAGCGATCGCCAATCGCCCCAGCACATTCACGCTGGCGCGTTCGATCGCGCCCACCTAGCGCATGATCAAGCTCAGCGCGCGCCGCCAGTTCCTCTTGCGTCAAGTGCTGCTCGTGACCGCGAGGAAAAATGGACGGCCGAGACCGCCTGGGGCCGGCAAAGCAGATCGGGCTCGGTCCGCGAGAACCCTTGCGCGCCAGGCTCGGAACGATTTGCAACAGGATCATCGGGAAGCAGATCCTGTAGTGCCGGACCCGCCCGACCCCTTGTTGAACAACTCTATTCCGATCGAGGATCCAGCAAGGCTGCCGGATCAACCTCAAGCACCTTGGCGAGCTTCTGGACCATATCGATACTGGCACCGTAAACGCCGCGTTCCTGGGCGCTGATGTAGGTGCGGTCGACGCCGGCCTCATGCGCCAGCGCCTCCTGGGACAGTTTCTTTTTGTGTCGGTGCCGGCGAAGATTGCGGGCAAAGACCTTTCGAATCTCAATGCATGAGAGGCCAGCTTCTTATCGAGCATTTCACCACGGAGTATTCTCGACAAAGCGGCGGAGTCACGGGAGAGATTACAAAATGCAAAGGCTAGATTAAATGATCGCGGAGAAGCTGGATGCCGACGACATCGAAGTTCATGGAGCAGCTGGGACAACGGGGCGAACCCGAGACGTCGTTCGGGTGTCGTCAGGCTCTCCGGTCTGGCTGAGCCTCAGCTTTCTTCATGGCGCAAATACTCCTGGGAGGGCTGCTTGGGTTCTCGTTCACTTTGTATGAAATACTGGGGCGAGCATGCTCCTGGGTTCTTATCCGCGTCGGGAGCGGGAAACTCA
>NZ_JBWKME010000174.1:0-937 GCF_056431085.1 Mesorhizobium waitakense
AAACCGCCAAGCCGGACAACCAGTTCCACGCAACATTGTACAGCGGATCGTTGAGCGGACCTTCGCATGGCTGGGTAGGTGCCGTAGGCTGGCCAAGGACTTCGAGCGATCCATCGAATCCGCACAGGCCTGGGTCCTCATCGCAAACATCCGCATGCTTACCCGACGGCTCGCAAGGGCCTGAAAACACGGCGGTCATTCCGATTCAGGCACTAAGCATGCGGATATGGGCAATGGTTATCCATGCTTCTGCGGAAGCGATGGATTTCTCGAAGTCCTTGGCCAACCTGCGGCGTCGGCCCAGCCATGCGAAGGTGCAGGATTTCAAAGCCCTTGGCCTTGTCGGAACGCTTGATGATTTCGAGCGTCCATTTCCCGATTTTCTGCAGCCGCCTTTTTGGCTTGTCGCCCACGTAGCCGCCGTCGGCGAAGACATGAAGGAGCCACGGCCAGCGGCTGCGGATGGATTTCAGGAGATCGGGAGCACCGTGGCGATCCTGGATATCGGCCCTGTGCACCATGAGGCCGACCATCAGCCCGAGGGTATCGACGATGATGTGACGCTTGCGTCCTTTGATCTTCTTGCCAGCGTCAAAGCCCCGGCTACCGCCGCTTTCAGTCGTTTTGAGGCGTTGGTGCATGAATCTGGACTTTAGCGGATGCCGGTCTTTAATTGGGATTTCTATGCGGTCGCTTCATTGTGGCGGACGGAGTTCGGGCGTGCGCATTCGAGCATCCGGTTGAGGACGGCGCACCCAATGGCGACTTCCGTCTGCTGAGCGTGAAACGACCGGGCCCGCAGGCGCTGTCCGATGAGGGCCTTGTATCGCCCGATCGCTGTCTCGACCAGTGCCCGCTTGCCGTAGCCGGTGGTGCCTTGCCATTTCATCCGGCCGTCGTTGTGTATTGCGGTGATATGATCGTTCCTTTGGCCGGG
>NZ_JBWKME010000175.1:0-964 GCF_056431085.1 Mesorhizobium waitakense
CTTGGGAATTCCAAAAACTCGCCCGCCGCTAAAAACTGCCAAAGTAGTGCTAGGTCGCAAACTCATAAACTGGGTATCGTGCTGATGTAAGTTCTGATTCAAGGCTTCTTTTGGAGGCTTTGATGCGTCGGTATGAATTGAGCGATTTTGAATGGGGCATCATCGCGCCTCATCTCCCCAACAAGGTCCGCGGTGTGGCACGCGTTGACGACCGCAAGGTGCTCAACGGCATCCTGTGGCGCTTCCGCACCGGCTCACCCTGGGCCGATGTGCCGGAACGCTATGGCCCCTACACTACCTGCTACAACCGGTTCGTGCGATGGCGCAAAGCCGGGGTCTGGGATCGGCTTCTGGCGGCGGTTTCCAAGGCCTTTGACGGCGAGATCATCATGATCGACAGCTCCTGTGTCCGCGTTCACCAGCACGCTGCCACGGCAAAAAAGGGGGCGCTGACGATGGCTGCATGGGACATTCCCGCGGCGGCCTCACGACCAAGATCCACGCGCTCGTCGATGCCGAAGGCCGGCCGATCGACCTTGTCCTGACGGCCGGACAGGCACATGACGGCAAGCCCGCCGCCGCCATGCTCGACGCCCTCCAACCCGATGCAATCCTGCTTGCCGACCGCGCCTACGACAGCGATGCTATCCGGACGCTCGCGGCGGAGCGAAAAGCGTGGGCGAACATCCCGCCGAAGAAGAACCGGACCGGCAGCTTTCCTTTCAGCGCATGGGTCTACAGGCAGCGCAATCTCGTCGAGCGATACTTCAACAAACTTAAGCACTTCAGAGGTATCGCAACTCGATATGACCGCGATCCGCTCAATTTCCTCGCTGCCATCAAGCTCGCTTCAGTGCGCATCTGGCTCAGAAATTATGAGTCTGCGACCTAGCACTACTTTGGCAGTTTAGGTTTGAGGGCGTGTGCGAGCAGCTTCTGACAGTGAGGACATCTGCGGGGTGGC
>NZ_JBWKME010000176.1:0-43509 GCF_056431085.1 Mesorhizobium waitakense
TGAATCACAACCCGCTGAAATCACTCACTTCTTTTTGGAGCAGATACTAAGAGAGCGGGTAAGGTCGTTTGACGCAAAGAACTGAGCCAATGCAATGGATTGGTTGATCTGCATTTTCCGCCAGAAATCTCAGTCTGAGCTTGCCCGAGATCATATGTATCACAGGTTGTGCTGGGCATTGGCTGAGGAAGCTTCCGCGACAAATTCGGATACACGACACTTGATACTTAACCGGCCGCTTCGCAGACCCGGTTTCCCACGAATAGCTCGCGACAATCAAGCACTTACATGTGATAGGAGCGCGCCACGCATAGTCGCGCAAAGTTCCCAAGGTTGCACGGTCTCAAGGAAAAGCCATTTCGGGTTAGGATGCTTGTCGCTGAAATTATTGCACGGGACATCTTTTGTCCCTTAGTGTCCGGCCGGGTGAACTCCCCAGCCGTCGCGCGGTCCAATGACCTCCTGCCAACCTTCAGACAGCCGCACCGGGACAATGGCGATGGTTTTCGGCTCCGAGCACCAGGCCTGATTTTCGAAAAAATCATCGACCAGGGCATCACAATTGAGGCAGCAGTTGCTCAAGCGGGTTTGTCCAACAGATTGTAAAAACCGAGGCTTGATGACCCCCACCGGTTCATTCGGAGGAAGCGTCTGAACGACTTTCATGACAATCTCATCTGGTAAGTCCAGGAGCGTTCGTTGAGACGAGTATGGGCCTACCGTTATCTCGATTGACGTGATTGCCCAGGTTGGCGCACGGCACCAACGGCACCAGAGTTTCCGTGACTGAATGGTGACGATTGCCGACATGTCGGCCTCGATCCCGTAGCGAAAGCGGCGCTCGAATGCGGCCTGCAGAAACGATGCAATCGGCATCTGCTGTCGCCAGTTCCTCGGGCCATCGATGTTTCGGTTGTTCTGCCAAGTTACGTAAGGGATCCTGGCTTCAAAGCCTTGCTGCTTGTCGCCCGCTATAAAGACGGCAGGGAGCGCGTTAGAGATCGGAAAGCCCAGTCTTCGAAACAGCCACAGGCATCGAACGCCAGACTGTTTGTAGCGTTCCTGCCGCCGCATAGTTTCTTCGACGGTTTGCGGCGACCATTGAATTTCAACAGCGACACGATAATTGCCTTTCGTGGCCAGCACATCAGCGGTCCACTCCTCCCCAGTCGGGGACACCCCTCGAACCTCAGTTGAACAATTCCAACCCGCCCTCTGAGCCGCCTCTACAGCGAGCTTCTTAAGGAGAAGATGCTCTTCCGTCTCCGGGACGCCACCGCAGGATCCACGCGCTCTATGCGCAAAGAAATTCAATCCGAGAGAGGATGTTTTCAGTGTGACAGAAGCGCCGCAGCAGGCCATTCGCAAGTGGCGCGATGCCCTGTTTCTCAGCCGTAGCTCAGGCCACTCCTGACCAACCAGGTTGAAGGCCTGGATGCTATGGCCGTCAGGTGCGAGGCATCGCAGCGGCATTACGCAAGGCCGTTCATGAATTTACTCCTCACCCATGAAACCCTTCGCGCGAAGCACCGCCGCTGTCTTGTTCTGTTTGGCGCTGAATTCGATTTGAAGCCGTTCATTCTCAGCAGGATCGCTATTGAGTGGCTCTAAATCCGAGAAAGCGGGCAGGTGTTCCGTAGTGCCGTCCGCATATATTCGAACGTTTTCGGTTCCCCACGCCATCTTATGTACGGCACTGTAGTCAAGAAACTCGCCTCTTGCATCCGCACCGAAACGGTACCGTATCCCCCAACTTTCGAAAGCGATTGTGCCCGCCCGCCGTTCGTGGAGGTCACGCCAAGGTATTTTGATCGACCAAGGTGAGAACCGCTTCGCAAATCGACTGGCGAGAGGTGCTAGATCAATCGGCTTCCCTCCCGAGGGTCCATCCCACACGAAGGGTGCCAAGCGACGGCCTAGTGCGCGCGCATCATCAAGAGCCATCCTCCAGATCGGACCTGGCCTTCCGAAAAGAGTGAATTTGTGCCCGCACCACTCAGTGCTCTGGGGAGCATTTTGAAAGTCTTCGCAACCCGTTTTGCGCCGGAAGAATTCAATTGGCTTGTTGCTGTGTACGAAAACCACTTCGGGCTTGATCGCCTCGAACAGGAACTGGAATAACGCCGTTCGCCTATCATCAAGCTCAGACGCTCGCTTGCTCGGGATCGAGCAGATGTTTGTCTCAAGGCACCAGTCCCCGGGCAGCTGGTTCACAATAGCCTCTATCCGGGGTCGGGCACCACGAAGTTTCCTGACGCGTCGATAGTCATCCATGAAGAGGTACTTATCGAACCCGCTGTCGTCGGACCAATATCGCCAAAAGCTGTGACCTGTAGTCGTCGCAGGGTTAAACCCCACTATGAAAACCCGGCATTCAAATGGGGACCCGCTACACACGAACGGTCTAGATGTTGCCCCGGTCATTAGCGGCTGCAATCGTTGCCGGAATTCGGCCAATTCACGCATTTGTCGCCCTCGACTTTTTTCGACTTGGGCCGACAGTTCGCCGCATTTCTTCTTCCATGGCAATGCTCAAGTGCTAATCTAATAGTGGGACTGAAGTTCTCAGCTCTCCCCTTGAACCCTTCAAGGAGGAAGACAATGAACGGTCCCGATATCCTCGCCAGCTTGCGAGGCGAACTGGCGCAACACCTTCATGGCTATAAGCCACTTGGCCCTGTACCTCTCGCAGTGTCGCCTTGGTTGGCAATGAGCGCCTTGCAGAAGGCGATACGACGCAATCGACAAGAGGTCGCAATGCAGGCTGCCGCCGCTTTGCTGCGGGACGCTCCCGAGAAGCTGTGGCGACGGATCTGTTCGATAGCGTTCGAAGAAATCGGGATCGCCGATCTTGACACTGTTGGTCTCGTCACGGCCTCGCTTGCGGGAAAATCATTCCGGGCAAAGATCGGCGGCGAATGGCCCGTTGCCTGCTATCTGGTTGAGCGCATGTGCCGTGCACTGAAATGCCGGGCTGCGGACGATCTGTTGATGGTCGCTGAGAGGCATCCTCGTTATGAGGATGTCAGGCTGGGTCTCACCTTCAGCACGATCCCCGAACTAATGCGGATCGCGAATAGCAGTATGCCGCTACCGAAGAGAGCCTTGGCCCTTTGGTACGCGGTGGGGACCGACCGTTGCCCGTCGCCGCATCTGCGGACAAGAAAGGGTGATCCACAGACGGTCTTCGATGCGATGTGCGAGGCCGATCATCCCCACACGCTGGTCGAAGTTGCGAGGGAAGGGTTCCGCCGGACTAGCCAGGTCCTTTGTCCGCTCGTCGTCTTGGTCTCGACGCTGATGCCGGACGAGCCAACAGGGGTCGGGGACGACGACCTTCCGGCCGAGACCATGTGCGGGGTCGTGCCGAGCTGGGCGTTGGATCGATATTCGAGAGAGGGACGACGTGCGCTGCAAAGGCTTCTTAGTCGCGACTGTCAGACAGCCCGCTGGGTCCGTCGGCACATCCCATCTTCGCAGCAGGTCAACTTCCTCGGGGATATCCTATTTGCCGTCGAAGGCGAGCGCTTGCGGAACCACTTTCGGTGGCCCGTGGCGGATGAACTGCGATTGTCCTGGGAAATCGAATGCCAAGGCCCACACTGTCTCAACGCTACCGAAATCATCTCACTGCTTCGTGCCGATATCTGGCTCCTGAACAAGGAGCGCCAACATGTTCTATAGCCGTCTAACTCATGATAATCCCCCATTATCACGATCCAAAACTGGCGAACCTGATCTCACGGAAAGCCAACAAGTGGCGGAGGTCAAAGGCGCAGACGGTAGTGAAGTTAACTTCACTGCCGCGCTTTCAGAAAAAGTCGCGGCATATGTCGAGCAGGGATTAGCGGCCAATACGAAACGAGCCTACAGAGCCGATCTGGCACATTTCGAGAGCTGGGGCGGCAGCATCCCGGCAACAGACACTGTGATTGCCTGCTACCTGGCAGAACACGCCGAAACGTTAGCCGTGGCCACACTTTGTCGGCGTCTGGCAACTCTCTCGAAGGCTCACACTACGAAGGGCCTCGCCAACCCAACATCGTCCGAACTCGTCAAAGCGACGATCAAGGGGATTAAACGCAGTCTGGGAACCGACCAAGCTGAAGCAAAGCCTCTCCTGCGTGATGACTTGTTCGCCGTGTTGGAGCGTACAGGCAATGACGTAAAGGGCGTTCGTGATCGAGCCTTGCTGCTGATCGGGTTTGCGGGCGGGTTCCGACGTTCTGAGCTGGTTGGGCTCGACGTTGAGGACATCGATCATGTCCGGCAGGGGATCACCGTCCGATTGCGGCGCTCGAAGACAGACCAAGAGGGCGTCGGCCGGAAGATCGGCATTCCGTTTGGGCGAACTCGATGGTGCCCGGTAGCCGCTCTCGATCAATGGCTGTCCAGGGCCACTATTGTTGGCGGAGCAATATTTGTGGGGGTCAACCGCCACGGCCATATCAGCAAACAGCGTCTGTCTGCAGAGGCCGTAGCGCTGGTCTTGAAGGAGAGACTGCTGGCCGCCGACATCAGCCCGGATGGCTTTTCAGCTCACTCGTTGCGGGCCGGGCTGGTCACATCGGCAGCCGTGGCCGGGGCATCCACCTGGAAAATCCGGCAACAAACCGGCCACGCCAGCGATGCCATGCTCGGTCGCTATATTCGGGACGGCGACCTGTTCAACAGCAACGCAGCAGGCACAATTTTATGACGCATCCCCCTGGCAAGACTGCCGGCGAATGAAGACAGCTCAACGGCAAGTTCTCAACCACAGATCGATAGCCCACGCCATGTAGCCTGGAGCGATTTCGGAGGCTATCCCACCCCCATCTTCCGACCCGACGTCTATGTCGACCTTGACCCCGTCTCCCTTGTCGAGCCTTTCCAGCAGATACATCGAATGGGAGGCATAGCTGCAGTAGACCTTAGCGCCCTTGGAGACCTTGCCGTCACGCCGGTAGGAGACGATGAAGCCTTTCTGATTTCCTGCCCTCCAAGGTCTCTTGCTCAGAATGGACAGGTCCTCGGCGAATGCGACGCCGATTGTCGTCGCCAAAACCATTCCGCTTGCGACAGCTAGGGCCTCCCCGATCTCCTGCATATTTGGCGATGCATCCTCACACCCGGCTGACGATCAAGCTTGGCGCGCTATTGAGCCGCTGGCCTAGCCACGAGTTTCTCGACTAGTCGCTTGAGTTCAGAAGGTGTTGTGTGACCGCCGACAATCTCGTGATAGCTGATACCTGCCCGTCGCAGGGCTTCTTTCTTGACGGCATCACGCGCTGCTGCCGTACCTTGATGATGCGCACGGCCTTGGTATTCGAGTACATGCCGAGGCTGACAGGTCTCGTCCACAAGAAGAAGATCCACTCGTTTCGAGTTGATGCAACTGTAGGCCTCTGCATTCGTGCTGCGCAGAATTTCGCCCAATGACACTTGGGCCATCACTTGCCATCCGGGATTGCAGCTGATCACCATGCGGTCAAGTTCCTTGAAGACACGCACCTCGCTTTTGTTGAGAAGCGGCTGAACGGTGAATTGGGCTCCCATCACAATGCGCAACTGGTCGGCAGGATCAGTTAGTTTCGGTGGCGCCGAAACAGGCTTCGGGGTGACCCACAGTCCGCTAAGTATGTCGCCCCCACTGCGCTCTCTCGCCCAGCGCCAGCGGTTCTTTTCCCCCCACTCCTGCCTCCGCTTCCTTGATAGGAAGCGTTCCAAGGCCATGCCAGGAAGGACGCCAACTAGCAGAATGCCGAA
Organism: Mesorhizobium waitakense; assembly: GCF_056431085.1. Taxonomy (NCBI): domain Bacteria; kingdom Pseudomonadati; phylum Pseudomonadota; class Alphaproteobacteria; order Hyphomicrobiales; family Phyllobacteriaceae; genus Mesorhizobium; species Mesorhizobium waitakense. The sequence continues at coordinate 5,749 of NZ_JBWKME010000176.1, forward strand.
TAGCGGAAGGATTTGCTGCGTTAGCTCACTAAACTCGGGCGGCATGCAAGAAAGGTACCTCCGCGATGCAGATCATTCATTGGCACCGGGGTTCAACTATAACAGGAAAGGGTCGAGCGGTCTGCATTATCGATTTTGCAGCATTGTGGTGGGCAAGGCCATGGCCGTTGGGGCGACCGGATGAGGTGTGAATTGATCCTTCCCTCTACTGCCGGGACCCCGCCATTCCGACATAGGGAAGCGTGCGGCCGCCGCGCAGAATTTCGGCTCCGATTCGAAATCGGCGAAAAACAAAGCCGCTCTATCGCCCGAAAAATGGTGGGTTTTTTGATAGGAAATCTAAGTTGCAAGTGGCGCTAAATAGTGTTCAGGTTTGAGAAAGGGCGCAAGCACGCCCACCGGGCAAGTCGCTCCCCGTGACCGAGCCGGATTGAGGCGTTTCGTTTTGCCACCGAAGTCTTTGAACTCTCCAGCGACCAGTGGGTATCCGCCGAGGCCGTCTCGCTTGTATCAACGGATCGGCTGGCGGCGGCGGGCATCGACCCTTCAGGTTATTCTGGCCACAGCCTTCGCGCAGAGTGCGGCGATGGCGGGCGCGGTTGCGTGGAAAATCCGGACCCAGACAGGCCGCGGAATCGACACGATGCTGTCGAGGTATATCCGAGGTGGTAATAAGTTCGATGGTAACGCTGCCGCGGTGTTGTAACTCCGCTAAATGATCGAGGAGCCAGCCAGGCAGACAGGCACTAAAACCTACTATGCTAGCGCCCAGAACTGGTGCTCAGTGGAGTTATATCTTCGAATTTTTCGATGACATGAGTTAGTGCAGTTGAATTTTGCGGCTCAGCGCGCTTCATTGGTCCGCATCCGCGGAGCCGAATCGTAACCGCGGATGTGGGGGAATATGTCTGTTTGTGTAGTTCAGCAGTACCTGTGTGGCGGCAATGCCCTGCAGAACCATCGGGGTCGTCTGTCATGCCACTGATCGCCGTTTCACTGTTCAGCGGCGCTGGGGGATTCTGCGAAGGTGCGCAGCTCGCAGGCTGGAAAGTGGTCTGCGCCGTTGAATCTGATGCGCATGCTTGCCGGACACATGCCGCAAACTTCGAGGGGGTCGCTCTATACAAAGGTGACATCACGCGCTTCCTCCAGGATGCGCAAGCGGGTGTGCCGAGCCTCGATGAGCTGATCTCTCGCAAGATCGACGTGGTCTACGGCGGCCCCCCCTGCCAGGGCTTCAGCCAGATCGGCCCTCGCGATCTGGATGATCCTCGCAACCGTCTCTACGAGGAATTTGTTCGCGTTGTCCGGGTGCTGCAGCCACGTGCTTTTGTGATGGAGAACGTCCCCAACATGGTGGCTATGCAGAACGGCCATTTCAAAACCAAGATTCTCGATGCCTTTCGCAAAGCCGGATACGCGCGGACCGCGATCCTTCCCGCCGTCGCCTCAGATTTCGGGGTTCCGCAGCATCGGCGACGTGTATTTGTCTTCGGCATCCGCGACAAGCTTCCCTTCGCGGGCAACTTCGTGGAAAACGCGCAAGCGCTGATCGACCGAGAAAAAGCCGAAAGCACGGTCACTGTCCGCGAGGCGCTCTCCGACCTGCCTGAAGCGGTCTCTGAAGATGACGGGCCACTCCCCTACCCGAAGAAGGCCCGTGGAAATTGTTCCGATTTCCAGAAGCTAGTGCGGCTCGACTGCGACCATGAACTGCTGACCTCTGCGCGTAAGAAGAGCAACCTTAAGGCCGACGCCCTCCACAATCACCATACGAAGGGCATTGAAGCCCGCCGGAAGAAAATTCTCGTGGCAATTCGGCCAGGCGCTCGTGGCGATTCGCTACCAGCGTCGCTCTGGAACGGGACGCGCGGACATAAGTGGCGCCGCCTTGATCCAGATAAGCCGTCCTATACCATCCTCGCTCAGATGCACCGAGACATGTCCGAATGGATCCACCCCACCTATGACCGGTGGATTACGGTTCGCGAGGCGGCGCGGCTTCAGTCGTTTCATGATGGGTTCGTCTTCTACGGCAGCGAGTTGCAGCAGTTGAAGCAGGTCGGGAACGCAGTGCCTCCGCTCATGGGACGAGCCGTCGCTCGCGCCGTAGCGGGCCTGCTGGAGATCACCCGTCCTAAGGCACGGCGGTAAAGCCGTGATGGACGGACCTTTTCCCCTGATCCTAGTCACGGCGCTGCTCGCCACGATGCTCGGCATGCTCACCTTGTGGGGCTGGCGACGTTTCGCTCGAACGTCCCGCATGGACGCGCGTGGAGACAGAGCCGCGGTCGTCCTTGCAACCAGTGCTGTGCGCCTCGCAGACGGAGGTGGAAGGGCCCGCCCTGGAGGTCTGGGCAGCGGCGCGGGTGCGCCACAAACGCGAACGAGCCTGAGCGACAGGATGGCTGATGTTCCGGCGATGATCGACGACACTGATCCGGAACGAGGCAATACGCTATCCAGCACCGATCTGCCGCAGCTGGCGCCGGTCCAAACGGCACAGCCGGAAGAGCAGGCCGAACTCAGCAGCTCCGTTCTAACGCCACGTCCTTTGCCGGTCGGTCGAGACGATCTGGCCGCTGCGACGCCGGCAAATCCTATGCATAGTAGCGGCGAAGATCCCGCGCCGACGAACATCCTCGACGAGCTGCCAAAGGCCGACGAAAGCGCTTTGCTTCCTGCTGACGCAACCGCAGAAGGGCCGCTTGGTCCAGCGTCAGCAAATTCACCTTATGCCCCTTGCGGGCCAAGCGTCGAAATTCCCGCCACGGCCTATCCGAGCGTCGAAGCAGATGCGGAAGTACTCGAGGCGGATGTCGCGGAGGACCATCTGTCCAGCGCAGACGTGTCCGATGCGACGCCGGCAAATCCTGGCGATCGCAGCAGCCAAGAACCCACCCTGGCGAACATCCCCGACGGACTGCCAAAGGCTGGCGAAAGCACTGTGCTTCCTGATGGCGCGGACGCAGAACGGCCACCTGGTCCGGCATCAGCAAATTCACCTTATGCCCCTTGCGGGCCGAGCCTCGAAATTCCTGCGGCGGCATATCCAGGCGTCGACACAGAGAGGGAAATGCTCGAGGCGGGTGTCGCGGAGGACCATCCGTCCGATGCAGGCGCATCCGAGCTATCAGAGCGCTCTGAGCAGGCTACCCCAGTTTCCGGAAGCAAAAGCCTGTCATCAGACGCTCGGGAGGAGACCGAGCCGAGCGAATCAGACAGCGCCGAGCGTGAGGCCGACCCACCCACAATCGTTGAGACCGCACTCGAGCTGCCGAACGGTTCCATCGTCGCGCGGCCGAAGCAGCCTGCCGTGCATCGCGATCGGAGAGGTAAACGCAGAATAATAGCGACGGCGGCGGCGCCAGCAGAGCCGCGTGCGCCCGGTCTGACAGCAGCTGCTCGTCCAGCTGCGGAAGCCAAATTGCGGCTGATGCTCCATCCAATCCGCCGTGCGGCAACGCTTTCGGCCGTGCTCGCCCGGCCTGCTGGGTATCCTAACCGCATTACTCTGCTGCTGAACGGACGCATAGAACTCGGCGCCTACCGTGAGGACCGATATGACGATGCCGACCTTGAGTGGACGGTTGACCTGCTGTCCAACGAGATGCGGCTGGATTGCAAAGAGGGCTATCAATGGCTGCGCAGCAGCCGGCGGATTCATATCTTCGGAGAGGTCGCCGACGAACCAGGCCTCATCTCCGTTGGCTCTGCGGCATTGGCGTCGCCAAGCACCATAGTCTGCCTAAGCGAAGACGCGCACGCGGTCCGTCAGTCCGCCGAAGCGTGCGGATCTCCGGCGCTTGTCTCACACGATCACTGGGCCGGTATTCCCGACGGCTGGTCAGTTCTTTCGGGCTATCGCCCATCGCGCGCTGCGAGATCCGCGCTTGCCCCTTCGCTGACAGGTCTCGACCCCGGAGTCGGGTCGGAAATACGGGTCTCGGGAGGGCTTCAGATCCGTTCGACGTCTTTCGCAGAAGGCAGTCCGCCAAGAATTGAAATCCTGCCGTTTCCTCCTGGGGCGACTGTTACGATCGACGGGCTGCCGGCGTCGCTGGGTGAAGATGGCGCGTGGAGCGCCGATGCCTGGGACACCCCCGGGGATCATCTTGTAGATGTTGTACCGGGACCGTCTGCCACCTATCGGATCCTTGAAGATCCATGGTCCAAAGACGGCTGGGAGACCTGGGACGCGCACCCGGACCGGTTCGGCCCCTTGAATGTTCCGTGGAACGTGGCGCGCATCTGCGGCGCCGCGGTTTCGGGCCCTGCGGGAGAATACGTCGTAGCAGCCGATGCGATGCTCTCTGTGGTTTGTCTGGGCGTTCGGCGCGGCGCCGTCATGCTGCGAGCGCGGCCGGACGTGCCTGTCGCTGTCGGTCTGCTGAGCGAACCCCCTGGATTTCTCATCTCCGCATCAGGGCCGCGACGCCATCAGGGCTGGGTTGCCTGGCTGAATCCGGCAGCCAGCCCATCCGCGCGCAGGGTCGATCCTGACTGGGTCGCAGCCGTGCGGAGCGCCTCCTCGAGGAGACTGCCGGTCGAGGGCGGCGGGCCAGCGGAGGACGCATGGAGAAGAGCGCGGGAGCGGGCCCACCGCCATAGGAAGCCGCGCTCATGACTGACTCCGCCCTGGAATGGATGTCATTCCGCCGCGCCGGCAAGATTGGAGACCTCAGCCGCGACCTGATTGGCGGCGCAAACGCGCATCGTTTCGTAGACGACCTAGTGACCCTCGGGCACGCGGAGTGGACCGGATCGAACGCTTGGCAGATTGCGCCTCCGGTGCTAGCCGGCCTTCGAAGGGACGGCCAGTTCGCCGCGGCCCTCTGCGGCGCTCGAACGTCGAAACTCGTCGATAGTCTTTCCCTCGCATGCAGCACAACTGGAGCGTGCCTGAGCGCGGTAGCCCGCAGCGGCAGGCCGTCCGCGATGATAGTGACAGCCTCATCCTTCGAACTTCTGGCTGACGCTGCCGTCCAGGCCGGAGTCCCGCTTCAGAATGACACCGCGCTCAAAATCCTGGCTTGCGCACCTTCAATCCGGGACTGGCCACGCATGCCGTGCCCCATGGTTCAGGGTCGCGTCGAAACCGTCCGCCGCTTCTCCAAGTCCAAGATGCACTGGGTTGCGTCCACCTTGGCGGAGGCGGCAGGTTCCGGCGGTGGGTTCTTCCGAATTCAGCGCGACTGGGATTGGGTAAGCCTGATCAAAAGCAACGTGCAGGATACCGCCTTGATTGACGACCGCGCTGGACGCATGGCCGCTGCAGCCAAATGCAAGGTCGTGCGATGGTCTCGCGAGGGCGGAATGCTGTCGCTGCCAGCGCAGCTTTATCCACCGAGTATAATGGTTCGCGGCCTAGCCCTTTGCAGCGGCGAGCTCCCGAGTTTCGATCGGGAGACCAGGCAGATCGCGTTTCCCGGCGTCAGAACAGAACACTTGAGACTAATCCTCGCACTCACAGGACTGAGGCTCGTATGACCGATCCGATTCAAACGTTCGACAGCCTCAAGAGCGCCTATCTCAGGTACTTCGACAGCCCCTTCGATCTGCGCTTCGAGGACTTGGTTCAGGCTCGCCGCCGGCTTCTTGATCGCGATGGCGTGCTATATCGCGAGCCGCTTATCGAGCCCCAGCCCGGCTATGTGATGAGTGGACACGATGTTCGCGGAGCGACCGCAAGCGTGCTGGGCGGGGTCGTGGGCTGGTCTCCGCAAAATATCGCTGACCTCGCTGGGGTGGCCGAAGAAGGACTTTTCCTTCCGCGCGGGAGCACGCCCATCGAGTTGTACCGGCATCAGGAGGCGATGCTTCAGTCAAGCGTAGCAGCCCAGTCCGATACGGTAATTCTGACTGGAACGGGCTCAGGCAAGACGGAGTCCATCTATCTTCCTGTGCTTGCTGCCATTGTTCGCGAGTCTGCGGGCTGGCCCGCAATCCCTGCCGCTCCGCGCAACGACTGGTGGTCGATGCCGCCACCAGCCGGCTCCGCAAATCGCGTATATCACCCGCGGATCTCGCAGCGGGCCTACGAACCCGACAGCCGGCCAGCAGCAATCCGCGCGCTCGTCCTCTATCCGCTAAACGCACTAGCCGAAGACCAGATGTCGCGGCTCCGCCAAGCGCTCGACAGCGATCGGGTCCGCGCGTGGCTCAGCGCCAACCGCCCAGGGCATCGATTCTGGTTTGGACGGTATACCGGCTGGACGCCAATCTCCGGAAGTCCGCAGCGCGACAACGCAGAAGCGGAATTGAGAACGGAGCTGCGCAGACAAAGCTCGCTGGCCACGCGGGTTGCCGGCACCCACGCCCAGCGTTTCTTTCCCCGTTTCGACGGCGGCGAGATGTGGAGCCGGTGGGATATGCAGGACGCTCCGCCCGACATCCTGATCACGAACTACAGCATGCTGAACATAATGCTGATGCGGGACATTGAAGACCAGATATTCGCCGCAACACGGCGCTGGCTCGAAGATCCCGCGAACGTCTTCCACCTCGTCGTCGACGAGCTTCACACATACCGGGGAACGCCCGGAACTGAGGTGGGGTACATCCTTAGAGTTCTGTATGAGCGGCTTGGATTGAATCCTGACCATCCGCAGCTTCGGATCCTTGCGTCCAGCGCCTCCCTCGGTGATGACGACGCACGAGCCCAAGACTATCTGCGCCAGTTCTTCGGACGGTCGCGGCCCTTCACGCTCGTTAGAGGTGGCGCCGAATCACTTCCCCTGGGTTCTGCGCACCGCCTCTCTGGATTGGCCGAAGCCATCTTGCACCTCGGGAGCAGCGTGGGATCGGCGTCCGAGGCAGATGTTGCGAATGCTGTTGCAGCGTTTACGTCTGCCGCGTCGCTGAGTCCGCCAGACGGGGCCCTTTCCGCGAGTCAGCAATTGGGCGCAGCGCTCATTGAAGCCGGCGCTCCTGAGGCGATTCGAGCTGCATGCAATGACGGGACGAATAACAGTCCGACGGTCGTCCCACAGACGATTGAGGCACTCGCTGGATCGCTGTTTCCCGGGGAGCCGCAGGAGCGCGCCGCAAGCGCCGCGGCCGCCCTGGTCATGTCCGTAGCTGCGGCCCAGTCGGCCGCGGCCGTGCCCCTCCTGCCGACGCGCGTCCACCTGTTCTTCCGGAACGTTCAGGGCGTGTGGGCCTGCACCAACGCCGCGTGCAGCGGCGCGCACTGGACTGAGCCGAACATACCGGTCGGCCGCCTGTTTGATCGCCCGACGACGACGTGTGCATGCGGTTCCCGTGTGTTGGAGATGCTCTACTGCGAGCCGTGCGGCGACATCTTCCTTGGCGGCTACCGGCGAGCGCTCGGGCAGATCGGCTGGTCGCTTGTGCCTGACGACCCGAACATTGAAAAGGCGCCCGATCATTCAGCGAACGACCGGAACTACGACAACTACGCTGTCTATTGGCCGGCCCGGCTTGCCGACGGCTCGCTCCGCCAGCCGCAGCGGGACACGTGGACCCAGGAAGGGGTCCAGCGCAAATGGAAAATGGCGCGGTACGACCATCGAACGGGTGAAATTGAGATCGCCCGCCGCAGCGCCGATGCCACGGGATGGCTCTATCACGTCGCTGCCCTGCACCAGAATCCGGTGCCTGCTCGCGCGCTCGTTCCAAGCGCGCGCAACGAACGGCCCTCGGTCTGTCCCCATTGCGAGGCCGACTGGAGCCGGATGACCAGTTCTGCACCGATCCGTACCCAGCGCACCGGTTTCCAAAAAGTGGCGCAGGTCCTCTCGGACTCGCTGCTACGGGAGATCGCGCCGCCGGAGATCGAGTTAGGACGCCCGGTCGAGGACCCGCGTCGCAAACTCGTCCTCTTCTCGGACAGCCGGCAGGATGCGGCGAAACTCGCGGTCGGCGTTGCAAAGTCGCATTGGCTCGACGCCATTCGCCAGGCGCTCGTCGAAGGGATGGAAGACAGCACTAGAGCCGCGATCGCCTTCGAGCTCCAGGTGCAGGGCGGCCCTCTTAGCCCGAACGACGCCGCGCTGGCTAATGCATTTGCGATCGGACACCAGCGGGAAGCAAATGCCATCCTCGCCTCGCGCATTCCCGCGATGGCGGCGATGCAGTCGGGTATTGGTGGGCTGACGATGCAGCAGCTCGCCGACCGGACCCTCGCGCACGCCAGGTCCGGCCTCTCGAAGGCGACAGACCTCGAGGAAGACGCAGCCCGGCGCCTGCTGATGACAGGTATGAATCCGGGCGGTGTCGACCGCAGCGTCATGTGGACGAACCTGGATGACCAGCGGGGCGAATGGCAGCGGCTCTTTGACTGGGTCATAGTGCCGCCGGACTACCGCCAAGGGTTGAGCGGCGAGGAGAACGACCACCGCACACGCATTCAGACTGCCGCGCGGGAGGCGGTTGCCGAATCCCTCTTCTCGGGCGGCCGAAGGGATCTTGAATCGCTGAAGCTTGGGTGCGTCACTGCCGACCGCCTAAGCTATCCGGCACCAACCCCAGTTCACCAGCAGGCTGCCGATAGCTGCATCAGGATGCTCGGCAAACGGCGGCGGATTGATACGCACCGGGCGACTGGAGACGACAATCACCTCCCGAAATATGCCCGGGACTATCTTGAGGAAGTGGCTAACGCGAATTCGATCACGCCCGCTGACTTCGTGCAGGATGTCACTTCACTGCTGACCCGTGCCGGGGTTTTCAACCAGGGCATTCTTCTGTTCCGTGGGCTTTTCGTCGCTGATCCAACAGAAGCGTACTTTCAATGCAGCCGGTGTTCACGAGTGCACCTCCACCGCAGCGGCGGCATCTGTAGCGCCTGTCTCACGCCGCTCGGCTCACCGCGCGTGACAGGCGTGGACGATGCGGACCAGGAAATAGACTACTATCGCTGGCTTGCCGTCGACGCGGGCCCGATATTTCGGCTAAACTGCGCCGAGATGACCGGCCAGACGGACAAGGTGTTGGCGCGCGATCGCCAGCGACTATTCCAGAACATTCCTGTCGGCGACGAGGTCGCTCTGACCGACAATATCGATCTGCTGAGCGTCACGACCACGATGGAAGCTGGCGTCGACATCGGCTCCCTACTGGCCGTGATGATGGCCAACATGCCTCCGATGCGCTTCAACTATCAACAGCGGGTCGGCCGTGCTGGCCGCCGCGGAGCGGCGCTTTCCCTCGCACTCACTCTCTGCCGCGGCCGCAGCCACGACGACTACTACTTCCAGCGGCCCGAGCGCATCACCGCCGATCCGCCGCCGCCGCCATACGTCGACACGAACCGCCTGCAAATTCTCCGGCGCGTCCTTGCAAAGGAAGTGCTTCGCCGGGGGTTTTCCGAGCTCGGTCTGTTTGCAGGCACCGCCGGCGACAGCGTACACGGCGAATTCGGCACCGCCGCAGCCTGGAATCTGCCACCCGACAATTTGCCCGCCGGCTACCAACCCGGAGATGTGGCGGATGTCGTTGCTCAATGGATCGGCCGCAATCAGCCGCTCGTCGAAGATATCTGCGATGCCCTGCTAGTCCAGACCCGCCTGGTCGCGACTGCGACCAACCGTACCGATGCTGTTGCTTGGATTACGAACGGTCTGATCGCAGAGGTAACAGCCGCCGCGCGGGATCAAGGTCTCGTGCAGGACGGTCTTAGCGAGCGGCTCGCCAACAAGGGCATCCTGCCGATGTTTGGCTTTCCGACGCGCGCACGCCTCCTTTACCACAAGCAGCCGCAGAACTGGCCGCCGCGCCAAACTGTCGACCGGGATCTCGAACTAGCCGTCAGCATGTTCGCCCCCGGTGCAGAGACCGTGAAGGAGCGGACGATCCACACGGCGATCGGTATCGGCCACTACATTCGGCAGGGCCCCCTTGCCGTCCAAGATCCGAATCCGTTGGGGCCGCCTGTCGTCGTTGGGCTGTGCGGCAACTGCCAGCACGTTGAGACCGTAAATCCGAACAGCCCTGCATGCCCGGTCTGTGGAGCGCCTGCAGGGACGGGCGATCGGGACTACCAGGCGATGGATCTCCGGCAGCCAAAGGGCTTCGTGAGCTACTTCACCAAGGCTAGGGACTATGACGGCGTTTTCGACTTCGTGCCGCGCGCAGCAAGGCCGAAGGTCGGCCGCCCGCGTTTCGGTATCGGGGTTCACCGCAACTTCGACATTGGTGCCGGCCAAGGTAGACTCCACGTCATAAATGACAACGCCGGCCGTCTCTTCCATCTGTCGCAAGAGCCGTGGGCCCGCGGCGCCATGGTCGACGTAGGCGCAGCCAACGCGGCGGAGGAAAAGCACGCAGCATCGGTCGGCCGCCGTCCCGGGACGCCCATGACTGCAACCGGCGCCGTCGTTACGTGTGCGCTGGCGGCCATCAGCGAGACGGACATGATGCTTCTTGGCGTTCGTGATTATGGGGCCGGCCGGGCCGCCGATCCTCGCACCGCAGCGGGACGATCAGCGCTTTATTCCCTTGCTTTCATGCTGAGACGGGCCGCTTCGGTCTACCTCGACATACAGGACTATGAACTGAAGGCCGGCATCAGAAGTCAGGAAGACCCCGCCCTGGGGTCGGTCGTGGGCCAAATATTCCTGTGCGACACGCTCGAGAACGGAGCCGGATACGCAACCCATCTCGGCGAGCCTGCGATTAGCGAGCGGCTTCTCCAGATGATTGTCCAAAACTCACACGGGCAGTTTCACGACCGGCTCGTTGATCCCGCGCACGCTGGCGCCTGCGACACGTCCTGCCCGGACTGCCTGAGAAGCTACAGCAATCTGGCATACCACAACCTGCTGGACTGGCGGCTCGCCATAGACATGGCCAACCTCGCGCTTGACGCGAACAGCGTCATATCGCTCGCATCGCCCCTTTGGTCCCGCGTTGCAGATCTCGCTGCGACGACACTTGAGGCCGCCCGCCCAGGATTTAGCCGGACGAATTTCGGGGGGCTTCCTGGGCTGACCAACGGCGCGGAAGCGATCATCGTTACGCATCCGCTTTGGCTCACCGACCGTGCCGGGGCTGGTCCGGAGATTGCCTCAGCCTGGGACGACGCGGAGCGCAATCATGGACTGCGGGTGGATCCCGCTTGGAGCTTCATTTCGGTCTTTGAAGCATTGCGGCGGCCGGCATAGCGTGGCCACGCAAGTCGTCCTGACGCATACTGCCCGGACCAGTCCGACGCTTTGGTCGCACATGCGGCTTTGCAGTTTGAGGGGCGCACTGGCCGCTTCGCGGTCCGTGGACCGATGGGTCCTGCACGATCCGCGCATGTGGCTGGGCACAGCCTTCCACAAGGTCATGGAGGCTGCCCGGTGGCCAATTGAGACACGACCTTCTCCCGAGAATGCTTGGGCGGAGGCGATCCGCATGGCGGCCGCTGCGGCCGCGCTCCATCCGCTGGACGCTCGGTTTGCAGCGCCCGAGCGCTGGCCGGGATACTTTCTAGTCCGCCAAAGAGCACTCTCTTCGGCCCAGGCCGCGATCACCTCAGGCCAAGGAATGCGGCCTGCTTCCCTGCGGCCCGGGGGCGGGTCCCTAACGGAACGCGGGTTGCAGGCGCGAGGAGGACAGCTCTATGGCCGTCCCGACCGGTTCGATGGGCGCGTCCTCACCGAATATAAGTCCTCGATGCCTGACCCGGCCTGGCGGGGGACCGAGGTAGTGCTGGATGGATTTCGGCGCCAGCTGCGGCTCTATGCGGCCATCATTGCCGAAGCGACGGGTAGCTGGCCGACGGAGGGACGCGTCGTCGCCGCTTCCGGCCTGACCTTGAGTGTCCCGCTCATCCCCTCAGCGTGTGATGCGGAGGCTACGGCCGCCCTTGCCGCTCTCGATTATCTGAATCGAAGTATTGCGGCAGGCGCCGCGCCCGAGGCGATCGCTCGGCCAGCGGAAGCATCATGTGGCGGATGCCCGTTTCAGGCGGTGTGTCCGGCCTTCTGGCCGTGGCTGAGGGCGGCAGGCGCAGGCGGGCTTCCCGACATCGCGGCTTCGGGCGTGCTGGACAGGATGGAACTCGGACAGGATGGGGATCTGTATACGGCGTTTGTCACCGTCGATCAGCCGTCTATGGCGACGGGAATACAGTCTATGGTTCTTCGCCGAACCGTCCACGGCGACCTGACAGCTTCGCCGCCCGGCACGCATCTGAGAATCGTGTCGGCTAAAGTGAAGCCCGATGGCCGGCTGCGGGCAGACCTGTCGACCTGCGTCTTTGCGCTAGAAGGTCTTCCGAGCATCATCACCGCGGATGGGTCCACGGACTCCCCTCCTCCGGAGCCGCCGCAGGGAGATTGAATGGCCAAGTCATCTCCAGTCGAGAAAATCCCGCCGCGCTCCAAGCGAGAGCCACTTACGCGCTCGCAGATGATGGCGCGCATCCGCTCGAAGAACACGAAGCCTGAAGTACTGACCCGATCGGCCGTGCACGCGCTGGGCCAGCGTTTCCGCAATCATGTCGACGATCTTCCCGGCAAGCCGGACCTAGCGAATAAGACCCGTAAATGGGCTATCTTCGTGCATGGATGTTTCTGGCACTCTCACGCAGGTTGCCGGCTCGCCTCGTCTCCGAAATCAAACACCGGCTATTGGACCGAAAAACTCACCCGCAACCAGACTCGCGATGCCGACAAGATCGCGGCGCTTAGGGGGAAGGGGTTTTGCGTTCTCGTCATTTGGGAATGCGAGGTCCGCGACCGCATCCGGCTTAACGAAACCCTCAGCACATTCTTCGTTCCTTCAGAACTCTAGTCTGGGTCACGAACGCCTAAATCGTCCGTTCTAGCGGCCGTAACCCGCATGGAGGAACCGCTGATCGCGTGCCTGAAAGGCTACGATTTCCTGTGAGCAGTTAGAAAGCAACCGATGTTGCCTTTGCTGCCCTGTCCGCTAAGGACAATTATATTGGTCAGCTTCGCTGGCGGACTCGACCGCGTTGTGCGACATCAATGGAAGTTAAGCAACGCTGAATACCCAATATCAGCGCGACCTGGGGGGCAAATGGCGGTCGAAAAAGAAACCGCGAGAGTCGCGGCTGACAGCGAGCTGCGTCAGGGCGATATTCTGCGCATCGAGCATCCTGAAGGGGGGCTAGCGGGGCCAGCGCTCGGACTTCTAATAAATGCAGATTGCGATCTCGCCCATGGCAAGACAGATGGCGTCATGGCGTATCTACCCATTTACACTTTTCGCGAGTATCTGGGGAAGTTCTGGGCACCGAACTTTATAGTCGACACCCAGCAAGCGGCGACAAAACGGATTCTTGAGTTGGCTCAGATCGCCTCTGCGCACGCGGGGGACCTCCTCACCTGGATGATTTCTGCCAAAACAGCGGAAATTGTGGCGAAACTGAGCAACTTGCCCAGCATCAACAAATCAAGTCGCTTCCAATTGGAAGAACAAATAGCTCGCCTCGGTATCTGCCTCAACGAGTGTACTCTGCCGTTGGAGCGTTTCCACCAACTCTGCCACCTCGAAAAGGATCCGCGCACGTATGCCAGGAAGCAGGTAGTTGCAGCAAAAAGGGCGATGGGCGACGGACATTTCTTCATCAGCGATCTGGTCGATCATGATGACGTTGGATTTATAATCCGAATGCGACGCATCTATACGATCGATGCTGATTGCTGCTTTACGTCAATCCCCGCTCAAAGGACATCAAGCGACGGTACGCGACCGACCGCCGTTCGGTTTGCTAGCCTCACGCCTCTGTACCAGTTTAAGGTCGCGCAATTGTTCGCATACCAATTCTCCCGCATCGGTTTGCCCGATGAGGTGACGGCTCTGGACGAATTGGCGATTGACGACCTGGTTTCCCAATTTTCACAGGCAGTGACATGAAAGCTCTCGTTTTTTCGCCAACGTCTCTTTTCCGGCTAACGCAATTCGCCATATCGGCAGAATGGTTCAAGAACTTTGGATTGCCTGAGCATGCCGCGGGTCTGAAAAGGGTAGAGATCGACGATGTTCTTTACATCTTGGACACGGACTTAGACGACGACGATGGCGTCGCCATCATAATCATCAATCTTGCAGGCGATGACGCAGTCTTCACTGGTGACACTAAGTCCAATACGCTGGAGCGTATCATTACGGTGGCGAGGTCGGTTTACACCTTCAACGTTACTATTCCCACCGGTTGGCGCCAACATCACGAGGGGAGCCTCTTCTCTATACAAGCGCCATCGCGCGACAAAAATTGGCGCGCTCGCCTTCACTTTGATCGCCCGAATGAAACGAGAGATCTCTTTGCGTTTGCACGGACAGAAGTGATTCTCGACTTCGAGAAACTTGATCGACATTCGAAGATTTATGAGTTGGCCCGGAAAGGACTGCCAGACGCAATCCTTACCCCGCCTGAACAGTATCAAAAGGATTCGCTTGCTGGAATTACTCTAAGCCAGCGTTTGCCGCAGGGTTTCGTCCAAGGTGCTAGCCTCGAGCAGTGGTATGATTCCAAACTTACAAAGGAGCAACGGACCTTTGTTGACAAGCCCCACGATGGACCGGTTCGCCTTCGCGGGTCTGCGGGAACAGGAAAGACCCTATCTCTCGTCATCAAGTTCCTTCGTGATGCCGCCAAAGCAGAGGTCGGTACGGAACCTATCAAATTTGGTTTCCTCACTCATAGCTCCGCTTCGGTGGATTTGGTGAATGCGATTGGTGAGAGTCTTGACACCCGAGGCCTCTTTCATGGCCGAGGCAAGCATTGTCGGCTTGAGATTCGGACACTCTACGATCTCGCACATGAAAATCTTCGTTTCGGCTTTGACAATCTCGTACCCTTGTCGCTCGACGGGCGCGAGGGGCGGCGTCTCCAATTTGAATTAATTGAGGCGGTTCTGCAGGAAATCGCCCGATCGCCTATTCTCAACCTGCAATTCGGAGATCTGACTTCGCCGCTCAAACAGCGCTGGCAAGATGCGGTTGGGGGGGGGAACAAGAGCCTAGTTGCCGATATTATGAACGAGTTTGCAAGCGTTCTGGATGCCGAGGCCATTCGAGCAGGCGAAGAACGGGGCGAGCGATACGCTAAGGGTACAAATCCGCGCCCCGCGTGGCTAATGGCGCTACCAGCCGAAGTCGATCGGCGCTTTATTCTTGAGGTTCATCGTCGCTACCGCCAGCATCTGACCGATATGAACACAATCAGCGTCGATCAAATGGTAAGTGACTTCAATTCGTTCCTTGATTCAAACCGCTGGGATCGGGTGCGTAGTAGAACAGGTTATGACGCGTTGTTTGTTGATGAGCTACATCTTTTCACCTCAATCGAGCGCCAGGCGCTCCATAAACTAATACGGCGTAATATCGAAGATGATGGCCGACCCAAGCGCCCTCCCATCTTTATGGCTTACGATCTCAAGCAGAGTCCCCGAGACACCTTCGCGCAGTATGGAGAGGCAGATCAGAACCTATTTGGCGCTTCGACGGGCCTACAGAATTCTGAACTTGTGAAGCTTGATCGCGTATTCCGCTACACGCCACAGATCGCCGAGTTCCTGACAGATCTAGACGCTACATTTCCTGCGGTCGACATTCCAAATGAATGGGATGCGTATGCCGGTAAGGCAGAACTGTCTGACGGCCTGGTGCCTGAGCTTACGGTATTCAAGGACGACCGTTCACTCTTCAAAGCAGTTTTCAGTGAGGCGGACAAATTAGCTCGTTCGATAGAAGGCGGAGGCCGACGCGTCGCAATTCTATGTGCTGGCGAAGAGCAATTTGACACCTATTTGACTGCCGCGGGGGGGCAATACTTTGGTCGTCACATCCCTATCACTAGCCGCGAGCCATCCTCTGAACTTCGGCACGCTGGCAAGCGGTTCATATTCAGCATGCCCGAATATGTTGCCGGCCTTCAGTTTCACACCGTATTTCTCATCCATGTAGATGCCGCCGAAGCACCGACCGACGCTGGCGATGGCATACGTCGAAGGTTCATTTCGAACATATATCTTGGTTCGAGCCGTGCTGAGCAGACGTTGAAGCTCAGTGCTTGTCTCACGCGGGGTGGGATGTCGGACATCCTCAAGATGGCGCTCGATCGTAATAGTCTTAAGCAGGTAGCTCCGCCGGGTTCGCATAAAAAGTGAATACTTGTCTTAGGCCTTGAATTCATAAACGAAACTGGGCTGCATTGGCAGGCCGATGTCTGATTCCGAATCGAAAGCCGCCCCCGTTCACGTCTACAATACCCCGCCGGAATCCCGGTCGCATTTGCCGACAAGAGCTGTGGCGGCTGGTTGAAAGGCAAGGACCCGTCGGTTCCACTTGAGGCGCTTAGCGCTAACTGGGTTGACGATGCCGAAGTCATCTACATCGGCAAAGCCGATGACCTTCGCCAACGGCTGAGACAATTCGTAGGCTTCGGTGCCGGGAAGGCTGTCGGTCATTGGGGTGGCCGGTTGGTTTGGCAGCTCGCAAATGTCGTTCGCCTTCACATCGCATAGAAAGAAACACCCGGCGAAGTTCCACGTGTTGTCGAAGCCGAACTTATCCAGCACTACCGATTAGTTTACGGCAAGCCGCCATTCGCCAACGATCCTCACCGGCTCGGTCGATGAAAATGGCTGCCTTCGTTGCATTCCACCCCTCGCCAAAGGCGGGCAAAGGCACGCCAGTCGCCAATCTTGACCAGCATCCAATCCATCAGCCCACCTTGAGCAAGGCCGCCCAGAGCGAAATCACCTCGGTGTAGTCGATTTTTGGGCTCATTGCGTTCGTTGGGGTAGTGGAATACCGACGCGCCGAGGTTTCTACCGGCTCTTGCCAACTGGGACTAGTGACGGCGAGCAGATCAGGGTATTTGGCCCGGATGCCCGGCATCGTTCACAGGTCTTGGAAGCCGGAGCGTCGATCTCGCGATCGTCGGGCGTCTGTGCTTTGAAGAGATCCCAGAGGTTGAGCGTGATCAACCAGTTACTCGTCGGGAAAGGTATGCCCGACTTAGATGCGTCCCCCGGCTTCAGATCGTTTCAGAATTTCGGGCCGACTTCGCAACCGGCGGCGAGCCAAGCAGTCCTATCGGCTGAAAAATGGTGGGAAAAATTTACGGCGATTTTGTCCCCGCCCAGTTACGATGGGCATTCTCAGCGTGTTATCGAGGGTCGTGAATTGGCAAAATCTCAACCAATTTCGAAACGTCGTGAGGTCCAGTCATTCCAATGGCAGTGGCAAGAGGACATGGAGGTTCGTTCGGATCGCGCTTTGCTCCTGATCGGTTTTGCAGGTAGCTTCCGGCGGTCCGAAATGGTCGGCCTCGATCTGGAGGATGTCGAGCATGTCCGACAGGGGATTACCATCCAGTTGCGGCGTTCAAAGACGGACCAGGAGGGGGTCGGTCGAAAAGATCCATCCCGCTTGGGCCCAAGCGGTGGGTGTCCCGGTCGCCGGATTGCAACACCTTGGCCTGCATCGCTGAGGGGCCGGCCAGACCCGTCATGGCCGCGTTAGCAACGAGCGGCTGTCTGGCGAGGCTGTGGCTCTGATTTTGAGGGAGCGGCATCGACCCGGCCGGCTTTTCGGCTCACTCGTTACGGGCGGGGCTGGTTACGTCGGCGAGCATCGATATGGAAAGTCCGGGCGCAGACCGGACACGCGAGCGATGCCATCCTTGCCCGCTACATTCGAGAGGCCGGGCTTTTCGAGAGCAACGCGGCAGGGCTATTGTTGTAGTGCCCCCCGGCTGCTCACGCAGCGCTGTTCTATCGACCGCATGCCAGGGGGAGCATCATGGAAAAAAAATTGCCCGTCACGAAGGCTACTTGGAGGAAGCTAACTGAATGCAATCGTACGGCAGTCAAAGAGGGCTGGGCATCGCCTGGCGTTTTTGCGACCGGCGTCGGGCCCGAATACGATCCCTCAAGCAATTTCTCTTTGCTCTATGTGGGGAAAAGCGCGGGGCCGCTAGGGGCCCTAGTCGGCTCGAACACTGACCAGGCCGCGAGTGGGGCAGCATCGACCAAATGGATGATTGAGAGAAGGAATAAGTCAGCGTTCTGGCAAATGCTCGATCTCATCGATTCGTCCCGTCGTCGGATCGCGTGGACAAATATCTGCAAAATGGACGAGGTCGGAGGCTCGAGACCGCCGCCTCCACACAGATGGCCTGCCATTTCCGAACCGCATATCCGCGCCTTAAAAGAGGAGATTGAATTTCTGGCGCCTCGCGTCCTCCTGTTCGCGACCTCTGGCTATTGCGGGGAAGCCTTGGGTGGCCTGCTCGATGACTTGGGTTACACCAGCCGAGCGGTGGGCTTTTTTGACGGTTACACAAAAGTCTCGGCTACCCCTGACAGAGCCTTCGCGGTTGAGACCCGTCATCCACAGGGATGGCCCAGCTCCGAGCGAAACCGAGTAGTCGGCCTTGTGAGGAAATTCCTTCGTGGCTAAGTGAGTTCAATGCCATTAAAGACCTCCTGAGCGGTGACTTCGTTCCCGCGGCATGAGTATGTCGGATAGGGAACCTGGAATTGGACAGTTAATTTTCGTCACCTTGAGGCCGTGTTTCCCTGATTGGGAAGGGAATTATGTTGCTACCTTGATCCAGAATGCTGCTGACTTCCCTCTGCAGCTCTTGATAACCCTCAAATCTCTGAGGAGTGCACTCTACTGCTGCGTCCCCTAGCCTCGAACGCAGCTGCAATGCTTCTTCATGCAGTGCATCCAGCGTGCCGTACGGGAGAAGAGTGTCACCATCACCATCCTGGTTTCCAGGCAGCGATTTCAACTTCCCCGTCCCAGGGTGAGAGTAAATGAAATCAATACCGCCAGCCAACGTCTCACCGTTGAAAACGCAATGTGCAATTACGTTGCGCAGCTTCTGATGATGGCGCAACGAATTGAAGATTTCTTTGTAGTCTATCTTCTGGTGCCGCACCGTAGTTTCAATTAGTTCGATCTTCTTACCAATACTTAGAGAGCTCTGAAGCAGCAAGGCACCCCAATCATTGAGAGCAAAGACAGCTTTAAAAAGCTCATCTACTTGAACTTCGATTCTGGCGAAATCCTGGAGAAATCTGCCAACATACCTCCAAGCCTGTTCATCGTTATCGTCCTTGTCCATGGCATAACCCTGTTGCTACGAATGAGGTTACAAGAAGCGGAGCGTTCAATGAATGCCGAGCATCACACAGTTCGGACTCATTTTCAAAAAAGCTACAATCTTCCGAGACCCATTCCTTCCCGCCTTTTGCATCGGGTACCTAGCGTCAGATTTTCACCTCTAGGACCTTTTTTCATCGGCGCTGCGCTTCGAACAGTCTGTTTTCCTACCAATGCAACTCACGCCAAAGGCCGGCAAGGGACCGCCAGTCGCAGCTTTTGAACAGCACCCATTCCATCCTACCTTGACCAAGGCCGCCCAGAACGAAATCACCTAGGTGTAGGCGCTGTTTTGGGACGTTGGCTATATTGGTCGGGCACATTCCCGGGCGCGCCGCAGTGCATTGGTCTGCAAAATGGTTTGCTCTCGACAACTTGATGCTTCTTTTGACAGCGCGCAGCGGCCTTCACTGATCTTGCGATCCCGCACAGTGCGGATCCACGTCCAATATTCAGGGGGGCCGGCATGCGTCAGGACTTCATGCTAAAAACGGTTCTAGCTAGTGCCATGTCGCAAGACGGGGTATACTTTACCCTTAAGGAGTCACCATGAAAGTCTCAGATTTGCCACGTCTTGAGAATCTCGACGAAACCGAAGAGGCAATTGCTCAAAGAGGGCGATTGGCACGCGTTAAGAACTTCCTAGTGCTGAAAGGCGCAGAAGAAGAACTAATCAGTGCAGTCGAGCAAGCTATTGATGAAAATGAGCAGTGGATTGACGCAGAGCTTGATGAGCTAATTCAACGTGGAGGGGGACGGTCGGGAACGGGCTAGACCCCGTTATCGGGCTAGGCCCCGTGATGCAGCGTGTGTCGTTACCGAGGCCCTCAGCCTGACATGATTTCTAAATTTCGGATCAACCTCGGAAACGTCGGCGAACCAAGCCGTCCTATCGGCTGAAATTGGTGGTATTTGTCGATCTTGGATGATTACGAATTGGCCGAAGACGGTAAGACCTATCGGGAATGGAGCGTTCCGGCAGCCCTTTTTCGGGAGTTCGTGAAAATACGGATTGTAATGAGGAAACTTGACCCCCGGCCACCGCAGAAATCTGACCCGCTCCGGAACGCTCCTCCTCTCAGGAAGGAACTCGATACGGATTGTCGTGCCCAGAACAAGCCAGTTTGAGTGCCATACTTGGCTTTTTGCACCACAAACACTATTGTGGTCGAGGGGATAGGCGCGATGGGGGAAAAAGGGGCAAACTCAGCACACTTAGCGGCAAGCACTCCGCGACAGCAATCAGTTCGATCTGAGCGTCGCACGGGATCAAAGCTGCAGCTCAGCCCCGTGATCGTAAGTTGCGTTGGCGGGCTTCTCACTGCTTTGTCTCTAGTCAGCGTGGGAGTTCTAAGCCCGCCAGTGTTTCTAAATCGAAAAGCTGATAGGGTGCTATCTGTCTTAACGCTGAGAGAAATCGAAGCCTCGGATCGCGCAGCGGCGGTCAACACTTTTAACCCATCTTTTCGATCGCTGCTCGGCGATGCGACCGACAAATGTCCGGCTCCGCTGGCCGAAGTGACGATTCTCGCGCCGGCCGGCGCTTCGCCCGGAATAATCCAAATTCGATCCGGATCGTACATATCCCCCCCATTCCAGCTAACTCGCTCGCCTCAGCGAATCGCGATACCATTTCCGGTCGAGTACAGTATTGGACGAGGAGCGATATCAGTGCTCGGGACGGTTGACATCGTCTCGGTCGCTCTCGATCCCGTCTGGCATATAAGTCCTCTGGTCGGCACTGCAGAGAGGCAAGTCGTCTGGACTCCCCATAAGGCTTGTTGAAGGTGGATATGAGTA
This sequence comes from Mesorhizobium waitakense, assembly GCF_056431085.1. Classification (NCBI taxonomy): domain Bacteria; kingdom Pseudomonadati; phylum Pseudomonadota; class Alphaproteobacteria; order Hyphomicrobiales; family Phyllobacteriaceae; genus Mesorhizobium; species Mesorhizobium waitakense. The sequence goes on from NZ_JBWKME010000176.1 coordinate 26,647, forward strand.
AGTCGGTTTCATTTGGATCAATGATCGCTTTCTTGATCGTCCTCGTGGCTGCCACAGTCATTAGTTCCTGGATCCTCAATCCGGATAGCGGCCCGATTAACTGGGTTAAACAGCTTTCTAGTTCGGAACTGGTCTGGAGGACTTTGTGCGCCCTTGCAGTAGTCGTGGCTGGCTGTTCAATCACCTATATCGCTGCCCGACTTGCAACCAATCAAGCCAGTTCTGGAAACAGTCAGTCGGCAACTGCGCGAATGCCGTTTCTGAAGGTCGACCGGCGGCCGGCTTCGAAAGGAACTACAGCGGTTGAGCAGTTGGACGATATGGTCGGGCTTTCGGCGGTGAAGGATGAGGTGAACAAGTTGATAGCCCGCCTGAAAGTTGAAGGGATGCGAAAAGAGGCAGGGCTGCCGGTCCCGACAGTAAGTTTGCACATGGTTTTCACAGGGCCTCCTGGTGTCGGCAAGACCCAGATTGCCAGGGCCTTGGGCGAAATATTGAAATCGCTGAAAATGCTTCGAAAGGGGCACCTGGTAGAGGTTGACCGAGCGGAACTAGTCGCCGGATATGTGGGCCAAACAGCATTGAAGACACTCGAAAAATGCAGGTCTGCCCTCGATGGCGTCCTGTTCGTCGACGAGGCATACTCACTTACGGGCAGCGGTGGCACGGATTTCGGGCGGGAAGCTGTTGAGACGATATTGAAATTCATGGAGGACAATCGCGACCGCGTCGTGGTGATCGTCGCGGGATATCCTAACGAGATGCGTCGATTTTTGTCATCGAACCCTGGCTTGGCGAGTCGATTTAGTAAGACAATTGAGTTCCCTTCTTATTCGGCTGAAGAACTTTTACATATCTTCGAGCGGATGGCCCAACAGCAGCATTTTGATTTGCCATCCAGCTTTGAGAGAGCCTTCCTTTCCTGGATACGGACCGCATTGGGCCGAGAGGATTGGGGAAACGCGCGTGAGATGCGATCTTTGCTCGAACGCATGCGAGAAGCGCAATCCGTTAGGATCGCCACAAATCCTGCTAGTAGCCTTACCAGGTTTGAGATTTCCGATTTTGAACAAGCGATTGCCTGACGCGGATGCAGATTCTTTTTCGCCACTCAGCCCTTTGGTCCGATGACAAGTGGTATCGTCTGGCCTGGGTTGGAGGACCGCAAGGCATAACGGTGTTGCTGGCATCATGGCTGCTTGCGGGTCCCGCTCAGCATTCGGAAATGCCACGACCGGTATGGGGTTTACCCATGGCGTATGAGCAATTCGACGCTGAGATGGGCGCGCTTAGGGATAAGGCAATTGCGGACCCTACCTCACTGGAAAAGCTGAACCAACTAGCCAAGGACGGAGCACCGCTCGCGGAGTTTTATCTTGGTAACCTTTACGATCCCTACACCCCGCAGGTCGCCTTTACCAAAGATGTTGCAAGGGCAAAGGGGTACTATGAACGAGCTGCCGAGAAGGCGCTTCCCGCTGCCGAATTCAATCTGGCCTTCATGTTGATGGCCGGCACTTGGAACCCCGTCGATTTGACAAAAGGTTGCGAGTGGGCAAAGCGCTCTGCGGAACATGGTTACGCGGGGGGGCAGCTCCTGCTTGGGTTCTGCTATCGTGATGGCTCCGTCGGCTCCGTCGACAAGGCTCGTGCTTTTGAGTGGTTTATGAGGGCCGCGCAGCAAGGCAATGCAGGCGCCCAAGCTGAGATTATGTCTGCCTACGCTCGTGGGGATGGCATACCCAAAGACCAGGCACTCGCCATTCAGTGGGGCCTCAAGGCCGCTGACGCCGGAAATGTGTTTGCCCAAGAGTATTTGGGCGAAGCGTACCTTTCCGGAAAGGGAACCACAAAAGACGAGCAACTCTCCAAGATTTATCTAAAGCAGGCCGCTAGCAAGGGGAATGCGCGGGCGCAAGCACTATTGGCTTCTATGCCGAAGGACGCGGCGGACTAGTTTTTAGGCAGATCCGGTTCGTTGAAAGTGTCGCATGCACTCAGCTTGCCGGTGTCGAACCCTCGCTTAAACCAGATCCGGCGCTGCTTGGAAGTCCCATGTGTGAAAGAGTGGGGCTGGGCGGTCCCAAGCGTCTTAAGCTGCATCGTGTCGTCGCCAAGCTCATGAAATGCATAAAGCGCCTCCTCGAGGTCGCCGGGTTCTAGGATTCCTTTCTGTTGGATGTAATGTCCCCAGATGCCGGCGAAGCAGTCTGCCTGCAACTCCACGCGTACCGACAGCCGGTTCGCGTCGGCCTCGTTCATCTGCCGCCGCATTTGGTTGAACTTGGACAATATGCCGGTAAGGTTCTGCACATGGTGGCCAACTTCCCGTGCAAGCAGGAAAGCATATCCGATCTCGCTTTTGATACCCATTTGGCCGACCATTTGAAAGCGAACGACGTCTAGATAAATTTTGTGGTCTTCTGGGCAATAGAAAATGCCGGTAGGTGCCGATACGTCCTCACAGGCCGCGGTAATGCTGCCGCTGAATAGTACCAGCTTCGGATCCTCGTATGTCAGGCCTTGGGCCTTGAAGATGCCCGCCCAGATATCCTCGGTTTCGGCCAGCACTGTCGCGAGGAACTGCTTCATCGCATCGTCGACAGGACCCGAATTAGCTCTGATCAAGGGCAGCGCAGTTGGCAAGCCTCCTTTCGAGCGATCGGTCGCCACCCTTGACACGTCAAGGCCCAACAGGTGGCGGTCTACGTTTGGTGACTTCTCCCTGAATCCAAGTGGCCATGCGTCAGTTGCAAGACTCATAATGCAAAGGAGACCAGCGAGCCAACAGGTAACCCTTCGCATGCGGACGCACCTCCAGACAAACTCCCAAGGTAACGTTGGGGGAGCGCTCTTCGCAAGTGGTGATCCGCGCGCATCTCCGATGCCCGGACTTTGCTCACCTAGCTGTAGCTCTAGCTGTCTGCTTTGACTGGGTTGGACGGTCTGGATTGCAAGCGGGAAATCACCTTCGCCTCCGAGATGCGCCGCCCGTCTGGCTCAGTAGAATTGCGGCATCACGCGGCCTCGGCTTCTATCTGGACCGGAGTTTCGGGAGGGATCGATTAGTCTTCCCCACTACCTAGTGAGCCGCAGCCTTCCGAAATAAAGGGGCGCCCAGGGCTTCCGGCTCCATCTACCCCCAATCCCTCCGGGAAAGTGGGATGCGGCCGTGTGGTCGCCAAAAATCCGACAAAGGCCTGGACTGAATTTCGGGTCCAGTTCGAAATTGGCGAAGGACTAAGCCGCTCGATCGCCGCAAAAATGGGGGAAAATTTTGCGTTGGACCCTTGGACCAAACGTGCAACCATTGGCGAGCGATTGACAAAGGAGCGCCTTCTACGCTGAAAGCCATGGGTAACGGGTGCCATGGGGCGTACACAGAATGAAAATGATCATCATCGCCGCTCTCGCCGCCGCGTCTTTGTGGGCGCCGGCGATGGCCGATAGCAAACACGGTATTCGCGATGATTTCTGGAATGCTGCTCAACGTGATGGCGACGAATGCCTACTGACCGCCGGCGAGATCGTGGGGCGCGATCTGCGGAAGATCAAAGCGATCCAAAAAGCAGCGATCCTTTGCCTTTTGGCTCGTCAATACGACCCAGTCGCGGCAGCGTGCATCACACAAAGCTCACGAGACCGCAAGCGTTATGCAGAATGCCTCCAACGCGCTGTGGACCTGGGCTATATGTGAAGAACCTGGGTTCCGGGGGCAACAGAGCGCTAGGTTGCCTCATATCGTCCTGCTGATGATGCCCTGACACCATCCCGCATTTCACAGAGCCCAGTACCAGCTACCCCCGAGCTTGGAAATAAATGATGTCGTCGGGCTCACGTTGACAACTCGATACCAACGATCCTCACCGGCTCGGTCTACAGAACGAGGGCTGTCTTCGTCGCATTCAACCCCACGCCAAAGGCCGGCAAAGGCACGCCACTCGCCGATCTTGACCAGTATCCAATCCATCAGGCCACCTTGACCAAGGCCGCCCAGGACGAAATCCCCTCGGTGTATTCGCCATTTGGGACCTTGGCTCGGTTAATCCGGAGCAAATCCCGGCGCGCCGCAGCCTTATGCAATCATCTTGCTGTCAGACTACGGGTCGGTTGCGCAAACTCCTCCCGCATGCGGTCATAGAAATCGAGTTGATCTTCGCGTGCGCGATGGTGCTGTACGCGCGCGTACCAAGTCGAAAGGCGCAGCGCGCCGATCGGATTCCAGAAGATAGCTCTCCGTATTCTCTGGATCGACAATTGGAAGATACAGGGCCAGCAGCGTAACGGGCATGATGTTCGGAACAGCGTCGTATACAAGCCGTCCTGCTTGCTTGCATCTGCCAACGCGCTTTCGTCGGAGGTTCGCGCAAGTTCAGCCAAGGCCCGCTCGATTTTCGCCTGGTCAAGTCCGCTGCCTTCGACAGCTCTCGCCCAATACTCACGCCAGAAGGCTAGGGCCTCAGGTGCGAGTTCGCGGTGTCTCGTCAGCTGCTCGTGGCCGTCTTCTCCGGCCCGTCTCGCGGGTTGATCAGATCATCCGAGTAGGTGTCGATGAATTCGCTGACTTTCATTCCAAAACCTTTCGTACCGCTCTCGCTGCGGAGCCGGGACAGAGCATATCGCCGACGCCAATAGGTCCTTCATAGCCGCGAGGCTAGGCGCGAGTGCGGGCCAGAGAGAGGAGTCATCACTCCTCAAAGATCGGCTCTGATTTGTGGACAAGTCGCTTCAGTCGCGGGCCAATTTCGTTGGCACGGCCAATATCGATGGTAGCTGTTTCGAGGCGATGATCACTCCGGGTGATCACATTGGTGGCCAGAACCCCGTCGTCTGGAGGTAAGTCGAGATGATGCGGATAGAGCAACGTTAGGTGGGCACATTGATATAGTCGCCCGTACGCCATCATCTGATAGACGTCGGCCTGCGAGACGCCCTGCTTGGGGTCGTCGATTCGGGCGGCTATTCGCTTCCACTTGGTGTCGATTACCTGAACGACAGTATCGCCGCGTTTCAACAGGATATCTGGGCGCGTCTGGAAGAGACGGCGGCGATCCTCGGATTCGAGGCAGTGGAGCCCCCCTCCCTGACTCACGACACGAAGATCATCGTAGGCCAGAGTGCGCTTCAGCATCCGCGCGATATACTCCTCGAACAGTGTGTTCATCTCGAACAGCAGCGAGAAGCCATCCTGTCCACCGGCTGAAGTGGTCTGGAAGCGCTCACCCAGCAACAGGCGTGCGAGGTTCAGGAGTTCGCGCCAGCGCGCATTGGTCCGGTCGAGTTGGACCTGGTCCCATCGTAGTTCCGCAACAGGCACTTCGGCAATATCCGCATAGGCGAGGTTCAGTTCGCGCAGTCGACGCTGGTTGTCGCCGGTTTGTGCGACCCGCGCTAACCGACCAATGGCAGCTTTCATAATGCGATTGAGTGCGATGTCCGGCGTCAACGCATCGTAGCGGCACGCCAGCCGTGATGGCTCGGCTGCCAGCGTTGTAAACTGCCGCATCACATCGAGACGACCGCGTAGGACAAACAGATCGTTCGCTTGTTCGACGTAAAGCCGAGGCATTCCCTGGCGGACTGCGTCCACCAACTTTTCGGAGAACAGGCGGATCAGGATTTCGAGTAGGGTCTCGCGCTGCCAGCCGAGCGCGGTGACCTGGCCTGCGTCGATCTTTATATCGAGCGCGACGGCCAGCATGTGAACGAGGCGGCGGCGGATACTACCCTTCGCTTGATCTCCCTGTTGGCCAGCGAAATCAATCTTTGGCAGGATTTCGAGCGCGCAGCCGTTAGCTGCTATTACGCCGACAACGCCCCGTGCACGCAGGGCGTTGCGCCCATGCTCGATGACACCCCCGCCGCCGCGTCCAGCGAGCGGAGACACGGCAGCTATTGCGGCGATCCGGTCGGCAGCACTGACCGGGATGGCGCCTGGCCCGTCGCCATAAGGCAGCCTCTCCCACTCGAGGATTGTGCGCCGGATCATCCCCCCACGAGCCGATCATACTTGAAGCTGTCGCGAACCCTCCAACGGTAGCGAGGAGCTGTGTCGTCCTCGCCGCCCATGCCTGCTGGTCGCTTGAGCTGCCGGCGGTCCACGAAGCCTCCTTCTCTATCGCCTTCGCTGTCATCCCCGTCCCCGAGTACCGCGGCAATCTTCCCCCAGTCATCGTAGAAATATTCCCCAAGCAGCGGGATCACCTTGTGGCGCATGACATTGTCGATGTCAGCGCGGCTTCGGCAGCGAATGAAGTATGCATGGCCGATCTGATGCTCGCGGTCGAAGAGGTATTCGATCCGCTCGTTGATTTGCGACAGCAACGAGAAGAGGTCTATCCCATCGACCATGCCGAGCAAGGAAGCGTCCGGCATCAACTCGCGGAATTCGAACCGGCGACGGAGCGCGGTATCGAGCAGCGCAATCGATCGATCGGCCGTATTCATGGTTCCAACGATGTGAAGGTTGGCGGGAATGCCAAAGCGGGCGCCGCTATAGGGAAGCGTTAGCCGCAACCCCTCCTCCATGCCGAGTCGCTTGTCCGGCTCAATCAAAGTGATGAGCTCGCCGAAGACTCTAGAAATATTGGCTCGATTGATCTCGTCAATGACCAGCACATGTTCCTCCGCGCTAGCCTCGGCAGCTTCCGCAATGCGACGCAGGATCCCGGGTTCGGCCACTAGTGTGAAGCCAATACCATCGGCTAGCGGCTTGGGGCGTAGCCCTTCAACGAAGTCCTCATACGCGTAGTTCTGGTGAAAGGTAACGAAGCCGATCTGCCCTTGCCCTCGCAGTTCGTCATAGGCTTGCCGCAGTTCCTGCCGCCGCTCCGTAGCGGTGAGCAGCGGATCGTTGTCGGCTAGCCCACGACATAAACGCACAGCGTCAGCCATCGTACGATAGGTTTTGCCAGTGCCTGGTGGGCCGTAAAGGATCAGGTTAATCGGAGATCGTTTGACCGGATCCGGTGCCGGTGCCGCCTCTTCAGAGGAACCGCCCCACCTCGAGAGATTTTGGTGGAACCATTCGTGATCTTGGGGCTCATCTTCGAAGGTAAAACGGATCAGGCGTCTTGCCATCTCCTTATTCGAATAGACCTCCCAAATCGTGGGCTGGTAAGTGTAGTGGTACCATTCCCGTGGAGTGTAATCGGGCTCCCAAGCCACCTTCACCCGCTCTCCATCGCCCGGGTTGGCTGTAATTGTACCGATGGCCTTGATCTGCATGACAGAAACTGGTCGGCCACGGCTATCGAAAGGTAGTTCATGCTTTCGGACATAGGTCGCCTTGATCGCGATCCTCTCACCGGGCTGCATCCGACCCACCTGCTCGCGTTGACGATCGCTAGGGTTTCTGATGTCCCAGATACCATCGGCGAGAAAACGTCCCACCTGATCTTCAACACCACCGTAGGCCGCGCCGACAAACCAGAAGGGTCCAGTTGAGACGAGGGGGGCATTGTCAATGGTAACAACCGTTTCTGTGCTCTGCTCTTTTTCCTTGCCCGGTTTTTCTTCGAGGGAGACCCAGACGAAACCTTGTACGTCGAACAAGTCGGCAGGATTCCATTCTATTTCTATGGCGAACAGCGCAAATAGCTCTCGCATGAGTTGAAGAAATTCATCGAGATCAGTCGGGTCGAACAGCGAATGCGCGAAAAGCTTGCGGCCGAACAAGCGCATGCCCATAGCTTCAATGCGGCTGACCTTAAGCCAGCTAGCGGCTTCTGGCCGGACCGTGCCGACTACGCTGATCGCGATTGCCAGAACCTCTCCCCGACGCAGGACGCCAATACCCTCAGCCTTCAACTGCTCCAGCGCTCTTGCACCGCTTGCGATCGCCGTAAGCGGATCGTCGTTGCTACGCGCAAGCATGGCAACCACCTTGTAGAACCTCTCGCCCAAGCTAGGGTCTGCTCTCTGCACTTCTGCCAGCGTGCGCCAGCTCAGCGGCAACCCCTCATTGGTTTCAACACTAAGAGCCCTATAGATTTGCTCACCGGCTGTGGGATCGTCGGCTGAAGATTCCGCGATCCTTCGTACCTTTTCGATCGCCTGGTTTTTGTAGCCGCGCTCTAGCCTCCAGTAGTCACCATCCTGTCGTCGGAAGTCTTCGAAGTCGACCATCCGGGTTAGAAAGGTATGTTGCAGGGACTGGAACTCCGGCCAATCGATAACGACGAATCCCAACGCATCGAGCGCCGCCTTGCACTCGCCACCGCCGGGCTTCGCGTCACTCTTGTTGTAGCTCAAGGCGTCGCGGACGATCGCTTTGCTCGGAAAGCGCTTTCCGCGATGCAGTAGCCAGTATTTAGATGGAAGTCCTAGTCCCTCGTGTCTGGCGATAAACGCCTCCACGGAGCCTGCGGAGTCGCAGCGACCGATGGCATCAAGAATATCCTGCTGAGTGAGGCCAAATATGGGCCCGGCGAGCAGCGTCGATTGGGCATTCAGAAACCGCTGGTAGAAGTTCAGAGCAGCACGATAGTGCGCAAGATTGGCGTACAAATTGCCATCGATTTCAAACTTGCAAGGATTGGGCTTTCCGGCGCGCTCGTCGGCCTTTGAATAGGCAAGGGATTCGCGAACGCTCGTAAGCGTCTGACCATCGGGGAGATCATCTAGATTGCCATATGCCTGATCAAGGCGGCGCACGTCGGTCATTTGTGTGGTGACAGTGGCTTTCGAATAGCCTTCAGCCTCCATCCAAGCCTTGAATTCAGGTTCTCTCAAAACACCCCCCGATCAACAATTGTGCACGACTCTGACGCCCTAACGCTACCGCAAGTTGATCGCACTTTGTAGGGTCAGCCGGCAATCGTTCGGGGGTAGTGAAAACGACGCGCTGTTCGCCGCACACTGTGCGATCCCACCCCTTGCTGGGCCGGTTTTTACAGACGTGCCACCGTCTAGGGGCGTAGGTCTGGGCTAGAGAGGGTTATCCGGCGACCGCCCGGCCTGGCGTGGTGCGAGCAGAATTTCGGGCCGAATTGCTATTACCCTCTTGCGTTCGCCGGGTTTAACATTGCTCTTTGTCGAACGACATGAGTGCCGCGCCACGGGTCAATGTTAATGAAGGAAACTCGAACCCTTTTTCACGTGACTGCCTATGAACGCGCCGTGTTGATTCTGCGCGATGGGTTCCGAGATGGCGATGGCCACTACATGACCGAGATCAGATTGCGCGGGGTCTGGCTTTCAGATTGCCCCTTGGACGCCAACGAGGGGGTCGCCCCTACCAGAAGGACTACGATCGCCGTTGAATTTGGCGTTCCCTTGTCAGTCTTGGATGACTTCGAATTGGTCGAAGAGGGTAAGGGCTATCGGGAATGGTGCGTGCCGTCAGACTTTATTCGACAGTTCGCGAAAATACGGATTGCGCGAGAGGAAACTTGATGCGCGGCTGTAGAACTCGGATTCACTTACCGTTTTTCCAAGTCAGATGGATCGGGCAATTCTCAGTCCGTCAAAGCCTGCCGCGCCGCTCGGAGCGTCGCCAGCCTGAAACAACCGAACCTGCCCCCACCTTGGCGAGAATGGCCGCTCCAGTTCGCTCGCCCTCTGAGTGGTTTTCAGAATCTCGAGCCAGTATCGCAACCGGCGGCGGATTAGGCCGTCCTATCGGCTGAAAATTGGTGGAAATTTCGATGGGAAATCAAATTGCGAGCAACGCACATTCTACTGGCTCTGGTACAGACTTCTGGTACATTTTCATTAGCTTCCAGGTTGGCGAAATGGCCTAAGTCTTTGAAAGCGTTACGGGGCGGATTTTCGGGTTCTTCTCCCTCCCTCTCCGCCAGTCTCGCAATAGGTCCTCTAACCATCTGAAAAGCCTTCACTTCCCAGGCTCCTTCCAAATGGCGGTGCCGCACGGAAGTTCGACGCGAACCCAACAGAGAGCTCGCCGGCTCTTCAGGGCTGCTCTACGCGCTCATCCCTCGGACAAGCGGGCGCGACGATCACTCCGGCACGCCGGAGATGCCCAGCGCCTCGACGTAACGCTCGGCGAACACCTTGTCCAGCCACGGGTTGATCTGTCTCTGCAGGGTGAGCGTGAAGGTCGGAAACGCCTCCATCAGCCGCCGCGCCGCTGCCTGCGCCTCGTCCAGCCGGTTGAGTTTGACCAGCGCCATGATCACCACCCGGTGCGAGGAGCCGTAGTTCGGCATCTCGTGCAGCGCGCGTTCTCCCCATGCCAGCGCTTCCTCGTAGCGCTCGAGCATCAGGTAGCTCATTCCGATGCCGGAGAGCGCGATGCCCTTCTCGGGATCGACCGGGCTCAGCCGCATTGCCCTGTGAAAGTGCTCGATCGCGACGAGCGGGCGGCTGGCATGTGCGTTTACCCAGCCGCTGCCGGTATGGCCCTGGGCCGAATTGGGGTTGAGCAGCAGGGATCGTTCGATCGCGCCCAGCGCCATCTCGTAGTCCTTCGCGCTGTAGGCGATCACCTGCGCGGCGAAGCGCAGGCTCGTGGGGTCGTCGCGCGCTTCCGCCAGGACCTCGCGCGCCATGCGCACGGCGACTCGGACATCGTCGGGCTCGTGCCAGCACTGGCTCACGGACAGGCTGCGGATATAGGCGCCGAGTCCCTTTGCCAAGTTGAAGCCAGGGTCGATGCTGAGCGCCTCGTTGATGAGCCGGCGCACGTCGGCAAAGCCTTCGCGCGTCATGCTGTAGAAGCGCGGCAGCGCGCGTAGGTAGAGGTCGTAGGCGCTGATGTAGTCGGTCGGCTTCATGCGCGCCTGCTTGATCTCCTGCAGCCGGATGCTCGGCTCGACAGCGCCAACGACGCTCTCGGTCACCTTGTCCTGCAGGTCGAAGATGTCGCTCAAGTCGCCCTCGAAGCGGTCGGCCCAGACATGGTGTCCGCTGATAGCGTCCACTAACTGCCCACTGATGCGTACCCGCGATCCTGCTCTGCGGATGCTGCCTTCGAGCACGTAGCGGACGCCCAGTTCGCGCCCGACCTGGCGCAGGTCCACCGCCCGGCCCTTGTAGGTGAAGGACGAGTTGCGGGCGATCACGAAGAAGGAGTTCACCCGGCTCAATCCCGTGATGATGTCCTCCACCAGCCCGTCGGCGAAGTACTCCTGGTCGGGGTCGCCGCTCATGTTGGTGAAAGGCAGAACCGCGATCGAGGGTTTCTCGGGCAGGGCAGGCGGTGCAGCCACCGAGGCGCTGGCGTCTGTCTCGACGCGGTAGGCGCGCACAGGCCGCTCGATGTTCTTGAGGCGCAGCTCGCCGAGCGGCGTGAAGCCGCAGTCGAGCTTGCCCTCAAGGTGGTCGTAAGCGGTGCCCGAGACGACCACGGTGCCGGGATCGGCGACGCTTTCGAGGCGGGCGGCGATGTTGACACCGTCCCCGTAGAGGTCGCCGTCCTCCTCGCAGACCACGTCGCCGAGATTGATGCCGATGCGCAAGCGTATCCGCTCTTCCTCGGGCGTCTCCGCCTCGTGTTCTGCCAGGGCCTGCTGGATCGCCATCGCCGAGGTCACCGCGTTAACGACGCTCGCGAACTCGCACAGCATGCCGTCGCCGGTGAGCTTGACGATCCGACCCTGGTGCTCGGAGACCAGCGGTTCGAGGAGGTCCTTACGGTAGATCTTCAGCCGCTCGAGCGTGCCGCGCTCGTCGCGCTCCGTCAGCCGCGAATAGCCGACCACGTCGCAAGCCAGGATCGCCGCGAGGTGGCGCTGCGTGGTCATTTCACTGCTCAGCCAGGCGCCTGCACGCGGGCCGCCCCGCATCCATGCCCTGCCAACTTCCAGACGCCTCCCGTGCATGGTATCCATCTCTCCCAGTCTCCGCCCGTCGCCGATACAGAACGGAGAACGCAGCTTGACCTTGCCTTCACAAGATTTCGCTATTCCGCTTGCGAGGCGTGGAGCGTTCCAGTCGCCGCGCTACAGCCAACCGACGACACGCCCACGCAGCCTCTGGGGACGCTGAAACGCCACTCCTCCCAGAAGGTCGGAGATAATTCCTGCCCTGTGTAACCGGTTGACGCCACCGTGGCGGTGCTTTTGTATCGGGCATAACGTGAATGGGCCTGATGGCCAGGGCCGCAGGCTACCGACAGGTTGCCGGCGGCGTACGATTTCGCAAGGTCCGCAAGGTTGTCAGATTCGGCGCAATGGCTTGATCGCCTCGCCCACTCGGCGGGCGATCTCCAGCTCGAGATGCTGACGCCTGCGTAGCTGCGCCCGCTTGTTCGGTTTGTATTCGGCCGGATCACGCTGCGTTTTCGTAAGGGGCAGATCGAACATCGTCATGTGGACCCGGCTGCCCCCGGATTCGGCCCAGAAGCTGTCGTAGTCTGCGGAAATGCGGTGGCGCAGGGCAAAGTCGTTTGCAAAGACATGGCCCGCGTTCGACGCGGCAACAAGACCGGAAATGTTCAGGGAGCGTGCGAGCGCCTGGGCCACCAGCAGCAACAATGTTTTGGGTCGCAGTCCTTCCATGGCCTTCGTCAGCGTGCGCGCATCATCAAGACCTTGCACTCCAACTGATGCGGACTTGAGCGCACCGATCCAAAGCACGTGTCCCTGCCCGCTGAGCCGCAGGAGCGGTCTATCCACAATCGCAAGGCCCATCTCGGTGATTGGCCGCCCGGCCATGCGCAGGAGCAGGCGACACTCAGCCTCCCGGTACAACTTGTCCTGGCCGGTCAGTTCAACCGTGACGTTGCCCGCCGGGGTCGAGAGATCCAGCAACTGTTGGCCGCCTGTGTGGCTGCTGATCAGGGCCGCGTCGGTGAAAAGTTGCGCCGCCGCGACATAGTGACCGACGACGGCGACCCGACGATGCCCGCGCCTCAGCCCAGTCGTCAGGTAGGATCGGACGGGCTTCAGGGGAATGTCTGGATACTTCTGAAGGATTGCAGCGAAGGGTTCGGCACCGAGTTTGGACTGGATGGCGGCGATGTCGCGGCGGAATATCCAACGAAGCGCCGCCCACTTGATCGTATGGACGCATCGGTTTAGTCCGCGTCGAAAGCCGGAGGTCTGCCGTTTGCGATGAACCCGCGGCGGCGATGGCGACATTGCCCCATTCAAATGCTCACCCTTCGCATTCTCCGTGCCTCATTGTTGGATTGTTAGCTTATCGGCGCTTCGCTGCGACATTACGGATCCGTAAGGTGGCCACGAAAATGGCTGGCTTGCGGATCGGTTTCGCCGCCGGAAAATGGCAGTGCGCTTGTTCCCGTCGGATGCACGAAGAGTGCGACAATGAGATGCGCTGCTGCCGACGCGTGTCGCCCTCAGCCCAAGCCACCCGACTGGTGGCCCGCGATTGCGGCAAGAAAAACCTGGCCGAACTCCTTGAGCTTCGCCGCCCCCACGCCATTCACTTCGGCGAAGGCGTCGAGATGGGCCGGGCGGCGCTCGGCCATGTCGATCAGCGTGCGATCGGAAAACACCACATAGGCCGGCACCTGACGCTCCTTGGCGAGGCGCAGCCGCAGCGTCTTCAGCGCGGCCAGCAGCGAAGCATCCACGCCTTCCATGTCCGCGGCCTGGGCGGACCGCATCTTGCCCCGCAAGGCGGGGCTGCGCACTTCGACGCGGTAGTGGAACGGCATTTCGCCACGGCCAAGCGCATGGCCTTTTTCGACGATGGCGAGGCCGCCATGGCCGCCCGGATCCGGTATCAGGAAACCACCCGCGACGAGTTGCCGGATCAGCGACAGCCAGAAATCCTTCTTGTGCGCCAGTCCGCTGCCGAAGCTTGAGAGCCTCTGGTGGTTCCTAGCCAGCACCTTCTCGGTTTCATGGCCGAGCAGGATATCGATGACATGGCCGGCACCGAAGCGTTCTCCGCTCTGCGCGACAGCCGCCAGGATGATCCGCGCCTCCGCTCCGCCATCGGCGCGCGGCGCCTGGTCGAGGCAGGTGTCGCAATTGCCGCAAGGCGGCGCTTCCTCGCCAAAATAGCCGAGCAGCACCTGGCGGCGGCAGTGCGCCGTTTCGCAATAGCCGATCAGCGTGTCGAGCCGGCCATGCGAGCGCCTCTTGTGCTCGGGCGGCGCATCCTCGTCGTCGATGAACATCCGCCGCATGCGGATATCGCCAAGGCCAAACAGCATATGCGCCTCGGCTGGTCGCCCGTCGCGGCCTGCGCGGCCGATTTCCTGATAATAGGCCTCCAGGCTGCCCGGCAGATCGGTGTGGAAGACATAGGCGACATCAGGCTTGTCGATGCCCATGCCGAAGGCGATGGTTGCCACCATGACGACGCCGGACAGGGTCATGAAGCTGTTCTGGTTGGCATCACGCGCGTCCTTGCCCATGCCGGCATGGTAGGCGAGCGCGGTGACGCCGTTCTTCTCGAGGAAGGCCGCCATTTCCTCCGTCTTCTTGCGCGACAGGCAATAGACGATGCCGCTGCGGCCGGGGTGGCGCTCGACGAAGCTCAGCAACTGGCGCTTGCTGTCCTGCTTGGCGGCGATGCCAAGCTTGATGTTCGGCCGGTCGAAGCCCAGCACCAGGGTTTCGACACGCTCGGCGAACAGCCGCGCCTCGATGTCGGTGCGCGTGCCCTCGTCCGCCGTCGCCGTCAGAGCGATGATCGGCACGTTGGGAAAGATGCCGCGCAGCCGCGACAGATCTTCATATTCGCGCCGGAACGCCGGCCCCCATTGCGAGATGCAATGCGCCTCGTCGACGGCGATCAAGCTGACGTCGAGCCTGGCGAGCGCATCGAGCATCCGCTCGGTCATCAGCCGCTCCGGCGCGAGATAGAGCAGCCGCGTCTGGCCCGCCGCGACGCGACGCCAGGCGGCGACATTGGCTTCTCGGTCGATCGAGGAATTGATCGTATCGGCGGCAACGCCGGCAAGGCGCAAGGCGGCGACCTGATCCTGCATCAACGCCACCAGCGGCGAAACGACGATGGTGAGCCCGCCCAGAACCAGCGCCGGCACCTGGTAGCAAAGCGACTTGCCCGCACCCGTCGGCATGACGGCCAGAACATGACGCCCGGCCAGTAGCGCATCCATGACATCGGCCTGGCCGGGGCGAAAATCATCGAAGCCGAACACATCCTTCAGGACGCGCCGCTTGGGGTCCTCGGCCCGAACGCTCGCTGCCTGTGCCTGCATCAGCCGGACACCGGGCCGGAAACGATTTTTGGTGGATTGGAGAGGATGTGGAAACCGATCAAAACGACTCTCCGCGTGACGCTTTGGAGTAGCGCAGCCGTCATCCAACCACAACGGCCCTTTGCGGGAACCTCGGTTCGTTGACATCGTCGGACTGCATCATGGCGGCGATGGACCCCATGTTGGAGACAGAGGCTGTCCCTTCCCCTGCGACACCTGCACCCCGCTGGATTCCCCCACCCGCTGCGATGTAAACTTGTCCCGACCAAGGCCAGGGAGGGCGCTCTATGCTGCAGACCAGACAAGATGCTCTCGGCGAACGGTTTCAGCTGCAGCGTACCGCCTTCGAGGCGCAGCCTTTCCCGGACATTGGCGTCCGCAAGGACCGCCTGAAACGCCTGTTGGCGCTGACCGAGCGGCATGAGGCCGACATCTGCGCCGCGATCGACGCCGACTTTGGAGGCCGCTCCGCGCACGAGACGCGCCTTGCGGAACTGTTTGTCGTGCGCGCCGGCATCCGCCATACGCTGTCTCATCTGAAGAGCTGGATGCGCGAAAGTCGCGTTGCCACCACCATGCCGTTCCTGCCGGGCAGAAACCGCCTCGTCGCGCAGCCGCTCGGTGTCGTCGGCATCGTCTCGCCCTGGAACTACCCCTTCCAGCTTGCTGTCGCGCCGGTGACCGCGGCACTTGCCGCCGGCAATCGCGTGCTCGTCAAGCCGTCCGAACTGACTCCGGCTTTTTCGGCGTTGCTGGCGCAACTGGCCGGCGAGCATTTCGCGCCCGACGAACTCAGCGTCATCACCGGGGATGCGGAGATGGGAAAGGCCTTCGTGTCGATGCCTTTCGATCATCTGCTGTTCACCGGTTCGACCGCGGTCGGCCGCCAGGTTGCGATCGCCGCCGCCGCCAACCTGACCCCGGTTACGCTCGAACTCGGCGGCAAGTCGCCGGCGATCTTCGATCCGTCCTGCGACCTCGATGCGGCGGCAGCCAGCGTCGCCTATGGCAAGCTGTTGAATGCCGGGCAGACCTGTATCGCGCCGGACTATCTGCTGGTGCCGCAAGGGCAGGCAGGCACCATCGCCGCGAAGCTCGCGACGGCAATAGCGCGGCTCTACCCGACCTTGCGCGACAATCCCGACTATACCGCCATCATCAGTGACCGGCACCACCAGCGCCTGCGCGAGATGATTGCCGAAGCCCGTGATACCGGCGCCGATGTCGTCGAAATCAACCCGGCCGGCGAGGAACTCGGCACCGCCAGCCGGAAGTTGCTGCCGACCCTGGTCCGCAATGCCGGCCCGAGCCTGCGGCTGATGCGCGAGGAGATTTTCGGGCCGGTGCTACCGATCGTCGAATACGCCACCGTCGACGATGCGATCGACCATGTGAACCGCGCGGACCGGCCGCTGGCGCTCTACTGGTTCGGGCGCGACAGCGGCAACCGTCAACGCATCCTGCACGAGACGGTCGCCGGCGGCGTCACCATCAACGACTGCATGCTGCATCTGGTGCAGGAGAACCAGCCCTTCGGCGGCGTCGGCGCCAGCGGCATGGGCGCCTATCACGGCGAATGGGGTTTCCGCGCCTTCAGCAAGCAGAAACCGGTTTTCCTGCAGTCGCGGCTGAGTGCGGGAGGCTTGCTGCGTCCGCCCTATGGCAAGACGTTCGAGCGGATTTTCAGCCTGCTCCGGCACATCACCTGACCTAGAGTATCCGTGTTGGTCAAGGAAGGGATTGGGTCCAAATTCGACCGTCCC